>CAZBRI010000364.1:0-3809 GCA_964494055.1 uncultured Anaerolinea sp. | reverse complement strand
CCTGCTGCCCGGGGCTGAATGTGCCGCCCCCTGGGGATATATTCACCAAAAGCATGGTGATCATTCCGCCTGGGACCGCTGGGGGGATGAGATCAGCCGCAATTGGAAGATTGAGAAATATACCTGGCGGCAAAAACGCTGCGTGATTCTCATGCAGCCGGATCAGTATTATTCCACCTTGATGATGTGGGACCATCAGACCGGCGAATTCCTGGGCTATTATGTCAATTTTGAAATACCGTACACCCGCAGCCCGGCTGGATTTGACACTCATGACCTGGAATTGGATATCGAGATCGGACCGTCATTGACCTGGGAGTGGAAAGACCAGGCAGAATACAATCAGGGAATTGAGCTTGGGGTTATTACGGAGCAAATGCAGAAAGGGATTGCGCAGGCGGTAGTAAAAGTCCTGGAAAAGCTGGGAAAACACCTGTATCCATTTGATAATTCCTGGCTTGAACGTAAAATTGACTTCAACCAAAAAGCACCTGTCCTGCCGGCAGGCTGGGATATTGACATTGGATGAAGAAAAGAAAGAAATCCCCGGAATTGAACAGGAACGGGAAAGCCTGGTGTGCCGGCGGGTAATGACCACCACCCGCGAGAGTTACTACCAGGCAGAATACCAGGGCAGGATTATCTATTTTTGCACAGAGTTTTGCCTAGAATCTTTCAAAGCCGATCCCGATCGTTTCTACACTGCACATAATCGCATCAAAAGCTGACCGGCATTACCACATTCGAGAACACAAAGAAAGATTTTTTTTCTAGGACCAATACTAATGTTTCACCTGCCCGGAATCCTATTTCCACTCAATATTTCCCTATAATAAAATGATCATTTCCAGCCAGCAATTTCATCCCTGTTTCATCGTGGTCTGCGATTCATATGCAATCTGGAAATTCATTCAATGAAGCATTTTTTTCTGGCAAGTTTGTTCATAATGATGTCCAAAAACATTTCTCGGATTACCGCGATAAAAAAATCCCAAATACATTGAGAACTGTGAATACCCTACTAAGGTAACCCTGTGAATTTATTCTTTCAGAGTTAAAAAGCCATTTTTTGGTGTAAACTTATACGTTGAAAATATGGATGAAAAATATTTCGAGATATTTGACACTCCAAAGCCTTAATAGTATTGAGAATCATCCATATGTTTTTTCTCGAACAATTACCGGAGGTAAAATGAATAAAATTTTTAAGATGATCATCGCTGCAGTCGTTATGTTCAGCCTGGCTGCCGCACCCCTGACAGTGGTCACAGCCCAGGAACCGGCTGCAACAACCCGGCTCGCTCCCATGGGCAGCGCAAGCGGGGCGATCATCCCCAATCAGTACATCGTGACCTATAAAGAATCTCTGACTGCGGCCGAAAGAAATGCGGTTCTCAAACAGGTGAAATCACTGAAAGGCAAGGTCCTCTTTCAGTATGATGCCAGCGGATTCGCTGCCAGCCTCAGCCCGGCAGCCCTGCTCGCCATCCGCCTGAACCCCGCCGTGGCATCCGTGGAACCCGACCAGGAAATGAGCGTTACAACCCCGGTCGACGATCCCAGCACTGTGGACGGGATCGGTTCCATCAGTAACCAGGCCCTCCAAACCCAGGTATCCTGGGGGCTGGATAGACTGGATGCCGATCCAGCAGCTTCTGAAACACTCAATAACAGTTACACATACAACTATACCGGCGCTGGCGTAAATGTTTATATTATTGACACCGGCATAAATTCCAGTGATATGAGCGGCCGGATTGTAAACGATTTTTCGAATGTTGGTCTGCACAAGAAAAGTGCTGATTGCAATGGACATGGAACTTATGTTGCATCCCTTGTTGGTGGAACAACTTATGGGGCAGCAAAGAAAGTAAAACTTCACAACGTGCGTGTTTTGGATTGCAATGGTGTGGGTTCCACTTCACAGATTAAGGCCGGTATACAATGGGTTTCCAGCCATTTTCAGAAACCAGCCATCGCATTGTTGACTGTCAATGGTGATTATGAACCATTTTCCAGTCAGATTGCCGATGCCGTGGACAACAAAGGACTCGTTTTTGTTGTGGCAGCTGGAAATGACAGCGATGACACCTGCGCATTAAACAATCAAGACTTGATCGACACTGCTATAAGAGTAGGTGCAACGACGATCACCGATGAACGTGCATCATTTTCCAATTATGGTAATAGTTGTGTTGATATCTTCGCACCGGGCGCTGGAATCCCCGGCTCCTGGTTCAACAGCAGCCGCCATGTTTTAAATGGAACTGCTTCAGCCGCAGCCTATACAGCCGGGGTTGCTGCCCTATTTATGCAAAAGAATTCCAATCTAAATTACCAGATTTATCCATCACCGGCTGATGTTAAGCAAGGAATTCTGGATGATGCAACTCCTCTATCAACAGATGATCCTAACCTTTTAGCATATTCTTACTTTCCGTCAAACTGTTCTCCTGGTGATTGCGACGACCCGACAATAACACCCACCCCGCAGACACCCATCGGAATGATCACAGATACCGAGCCGCTTTTTGAATGGTCAAATCCAGCAATTGTAGATAGCTATGTGCTCAGGGTATACAAGGGTACTTCTATTATTTACACATCCGAGGTTATTGATGCTGCGGGCTGTGGTGATCCTTGTTCCGATGATCCATTTTCCGCTGCCATTCCTCTTGCATCCCTAACAAAAGGCATCCAATATTATTGGGCTCTTTCAACGATCACAGATGGCAAACAGGGTGTTTACAGTCAAAAAATGCCTTTTATGGTTTATGCGATCGCTGATCCTTTCGCTGCAACACAAACATTCACATCAAATTCAACCGGTTTTTCTTCTGTGTCCGGGTCCTGGTCGCGTGCAGCAGGGGTGTATCAAACCCCTGGTAAAGCTGATTTGTACTCAAGCGCTCAATATTCTGCCTTATATGACACACTGACTTATACCACTAGAATGAAACACAATGGACCCTGTGTCACCTGTGAAAATTACATGATCGTACGCGGTATTCCTAATCCGATCGACCCGGCAAGTAAGGAATGGTATTCAGGCATCAAATTTATCTGGACTGAAGATGGAAGATATTCGATCGTGAAGGTCTCAAATAATACAACAACCGAAATCGTTCCTTTGACAGCTACAGCTGCGATCATCACAGATCCAAACGCCGATACGCACTGGAATTTTGTTCAGGTTGTTATGCAGAATGATCATTTTCAATTCAATATCAATGACACCACTGTTTGGGATTCAATAATAGCAGGTAAGACGCTTAATGCTGAGCCATACGGTCAGGTTGGCGTTGGAATGAAAACAAATTCAACCAAAAATTACCTTTGGGTGGACTATGCTATCATGGATAATACTGGTGCCGATTGGTGTGTAGGAACCTGCGCCCTTCCATATCCATAAATAACTGATTTTATAAAAATTTAACTAAGTTTATAAGCCGGATGATCAAGAAAAAATCATCCGGCTTATTATTTTTCCAGTGTTATGCCCATTGAGAAATTGATTCGAAATAATTTAAATATCGCTTCTTAGAAATCGTTTGATTATTATTCACCCTATTCCCATCCAATATGAAGTTACTGCGATAAAAAAACTCAAAATTAGAATTCCGTAACCTATTTTATATTTTTTCTATTCTCCTCAGAAAAAATTTTCATTATCTAATATTATTTCTTTGATTAAGTAGAAATCAAGATCTTTTTTTATAAAACATCCTGGTCGAATCCTATAATTCCGTACCTGGTGCGAATTCCGGTGATGTCGCACACCTATTCCGGAGCATGTCGCACAGTCAGGA
>CAZBRI010000363.1:0-3812 GCA_964494055.1 uncultured Anaerolinea sp. | reverse complement strand
AAACCGCTCGAGGGCAAGGGCATCGTCTGCCCAGCCAGGTTTGAGAACTTTAATCGCTAATTTTCGGTCAAGGTTATCTGTTGCCTTGTATACCCAGCCATATTTTCCTTCACCAATCAATTCCCCAAGGACATATTTGCCTAATTTGTTAGTATTTTCTTCCATCTTGCAGTAATCCTATCCTGCGCCATGACAGGCCCGGTTTAAATTTGATCTTTCATTTTCTAGCAATGAATAAACCAAATATCATCATTTGATTGAGGCTGAAAGATTATTTTTATTCAACCAACTGCCGGCAAAATTGACGCATTCCTTTCTGATTAACAGGATAGTTGTGCAGTGAAAACGTTTCTAAGATTGAAATTCCGGAAAAGTTATTCTGCTTTTGACTGGCGGGCAGACATCACTTTCGAAAAAAATGTCCTGGCGAAAAATTTTAAGTGATAAAAAAACCTGCTAAATCAGTTGCGAAAATCCTGTTATCGTAAAAATAAACGGTTATTACATTCAAGAATTTTGACTTCACAATCATTATTTATACCGGATTACACTAATTAAATTATACCTTACTATTGCGGATAGTAAACTACGCCGGCTGCTGCCATAAAAGAAAATGCCATTGATATATTGATTTGTGTTTATTGAAAATTAATGAGAGCTTTTGAAAAAAAAATAAATTCCAGGCTCTTTAATACAGGAACATTCCGCCAAACATTTGCGTCCATATGATTGGAAATTCTCCTGAAAAATTGAAAGTGGATAATCTCATGAAAAAATCTTACCTTTTTGCATCAATATTAATATTTATTTTTTCAGTCTCATGCTGTAAACCATTCGAAAACAATCCCCCTGCCATGCCAGGATTGGCTAATCCCGCTTCAGTTTATTGCGAAAAAAATGGCGGCACTTTGGACCTTCGCAGCGCAGCCGATGGCAGCGTACAGGGGATATGTGTTTTTCCGGATAAAAGCGAGTGCGAAGAATGGGCTTATTATCGCTCAGATTGTAAACCAGCTGTTATCGGTATTACTTCCCGGACAACTGTGATTCCAGGTGTAGAAAACACTGAGATTAAAAATATCAATTCTGGAGAATGGCAGGTATACAGAAGTTTGAAACCAGTCTATCATTTTTCATATCCGCCGGATACGGTTATTCGTTTAAATGATGAGCCTTTAAAAAGCATCAGCATTTGTCCTGCAAACCCGGGTGACGATTGGCCTTCCATTACTATCAGCCATCCGATGGATAATCCGGATTTCCACCCGGCTGTTGGAACAGACTTACCTGCATGGCTTTCAGATCATTACCTGCTGGCGGATTCGCGTTTGGAAGATATAAAGATCGCCGGAGAGACGGCCATACACCTGCGTCATGAACGAAGCCCTCAGTCATTTGCCTATGACCGGTATTATTTTTCCCATGATAGTCAATTATTCATGATCACTATCGGGCATACCTCGGATCGTGAGGATTGGGTTATGTACGATAAATTTCTTGCTAGTTTTTCATTTGATAATTAATCATGGTGACAAAAAAAGCATCCAGAAATCCTAATTCCTCTGAATGCTCCCACTCAATTTATTGAAAGATGATAAAAATATTCTTGATTATATTGAATTGATTACCTTGTAATGAAATGTTGTCCGGAATACATAAGACGTACTACACTTTCATTTTGGTACCCGGATTACATGGCTAGAAATTCAACTTTTTTTTCCAAGCCGCAGCAAAAATATTTAGCCCATTCCAGTCATTCTGCTGACGATCGCCAGGAGAACACCGCCGGCAATTACAGAACCGAGCTGCCCCGCTGTGTTCGAGCCCATGGCATGCATCAGTATGAAATTATCATAATCTTCCTCGACAGCCATTTTGGCAGATAACCTGGCTGCCATAGGGAAAGCACTGATACCGCAAGCGCCAATCAGCGGGTTGATCTTCCCGCCGCTGAAAAAGCACATCAGTTTTCCAAATAAAAGTCCCATTATCGTATCAAGAATGAAAGCGATCAGTCCCAGGCCAAGGATCATCAATGTCTGCCACTGGAAACCTGTCAGAGGATCAAAAATGAATTTGGCAGCTGTCATGGTCCCGCCGATAGCCTGCCCCAGGAAAAGAGTCGATATGTTGATGATCTCGTTTTGGGCAGCTTTGCTCAGCCTGTCGACAACACCTGCTTCTCGCAGCAGGTTGCCAAGCATCAGTGTTGCTATCAGTGGAGCAGCGGCCGGGGCGACAAGGCTGACAGCAATGGTAACAACGATAGGAAAGGAAATGACTACTTTTGAAGAAACCGGCCTTGGGGCATATTCCATTCTGATCAAACGTTCTTTGCGCGTAGTCAATAAGCGCATGATTGGAGGCTGTATGATCGGGATCAGGCTCATATAGGAATATGCCGCGACTGCAATTGGTCCCAGCATGTGCGGGGCTAATTTTGTTGCAACAAAAATGGCAGTTGGTCCGTCAATGGCACCGATGATCCCAATCGAGGCGGCTTCTTTTAATGGGAAACCGATCAGTGCAGCCAGTATCAATGCACCAAAAATACCAAATTGACCAGCAGCACCCAGCAGAACCATCTTCGGTTGGGCAAGCAGCGGCCGAAAATCTATCATTGCCCCAACTCCTACAAAGATCAATAGGGGAAAGAGTTCGGTTTTGATACCTGCATCATACAAAACTTTTAAAAATGATTCCGGGTTATCAACCGACATCCCTAGGTTTGCTAATATGCAGCCAAAACCGATCGGGAGCAGCAAAACAGGTTCATATTCTTTGACAACTGCCAGGTAGATCAGAATACATCCTACCAGCAGCATGATCCCATTTGCCCAGGTAAATGAGACTGATGAAAACAACCCGCTAAGAACATCAAGAAGGTTCATTTCTTGAACTCCATCAGGATTTGCTTGTGGGAGACAGTCTGACCAGCACTGACAAAAACGGTTTCAACTATTCCATCTTTGGTGGAACGAATACTGTTTTTCATCTTCATGGCTTCTATTATAAGAATGACGGTGCCTGCCTCAATTTCATCTCCCGGTTTTACAAAAACCTCAATAACAGTTCCCGGAAGCGGGGCGGTCAACGATCCATCTCCTGTTGGATTATGGACAGATGAAGCAGTAAATAATTCTGTTGTTTTTTGAACGACGGGCACAGGCGGTATGATTTCACCGGCAGGTGTGACGATTATTTCTTTGCCGTTGACATGTGTAACGATCGGTCTTTTATTAATATCTTCTATCGAAACATCAAAAGTTTGATCGCCAATTTTTATTTTATACATCATCAGATATTCTCCATCTCTCCATGTGAGAGGTGCCAGGCTTATTAATGCCCGCCTTTTTCATACATTTGTCTAGTTCTCATCCCAAGCTGCCAGGCACTGACAATGGCAGTCGGTGGTTCAGGAAGCGGTCTGGCTGTGGACTGACTCTGTTCTTCCAGTGCAATCGCAACTGCTGCGGCAGCGGCCAGGGCTGAAAGGTCAGGTTCACTTTTTTCAACGGCTCTTTCAGTCGTGCCGCCGGTTGAAGAATCCTGATCTTTGAAAGGTATCGCTGTTAATAGCCGCATCATCAACCACAAGACAATGATGGCCAGGAACACAAGTGCCATTCCCAACAGCGTAATCTGGAGCGCAGCTATCAAATTATTCATCATAATTGCCATCTCCTAAACAGGGATATTCCCGTGTTTCCTTGGAGGGGTCGGGGCATATTTATCTCTCAAAGCTGAAAGACCCGCGATCAATTTTGAGATCGGAAGAGCACACGTCTGAACTCCAGTCACCTGAAGCTATC
>CAZBRI010000362.1:0-3825 GCA_964494055.1 uncultured Anaerolinea sp. | reverse complement strand
ACACGGCTCTGAACACTCTTTCCCTACACGACGCTCTTCCGATCTGTGACAGCGTAACGGACCTCCAGGCCAGGCCGGACGAAAAACCTCAGCACCGGGTTCATCTCCCGGAATTCCTGATAGGCCAGGCCCCCGTCACCAACCGGCAGTACCTGTCGTATGTTGTGAGTACCTCCAGCCCGCGGCCGGGGAGCTGGCAGTATGGTGAGCTGCCTGCCGGCAGGGAAGATCATCCCGTATCCGGTCTCAGCTGGAAGGAGGCTGCTGCTTTCTGCCAATGGGTCAGCAGGCAGACCGGGATGAAGGTCCGCCTGCCATCTGAAGCGGAATGGGAAAAAGCTGCCCGAGGCACAGATGGACGGTTATACCCCTGGGGAAACACGGACCCAGGCCCGGTCCTGACCCAGTTTGCCCAGGGAGTTACAGCCCCGGTCGATGCCTTCCCGCTGGGTGCCAGCCCGTATGCTGCTCTCAGCCTGTCTGGCAACGTGTATGAGTGGGTCAGCGATTATTACCAATCCAATTATTATTTATCATCCCCGCTCCAGGCTCCCTCCGGACCGGTTTGGGGGGAATCTCACGTGCTGCGCGGCGGCGGCTTCGCCAGCCCCCCGGATGCCCTGCGTGCCGCCAGTCGTTTCCATGACCTGCCCGCCAGCCCCGGCACCCAGTACGGGTTTCGCTGTGCGCTGACGATTTGATCCGTATTTCCAAAAGTTTATTCTCAAATTTTATTTATCGGGTTAGCCGGGCTGGAAAGTAGTTTCCAATGGGTCACTTTCATCAGAATATCAAAAATTATTATTATTCTATAGATGTGTGTGAGGGTCAGGTCTGACAAATTAAAATTGACCTTACAACTGTTAAAGAAATTCATTTGGAATATTGATTAGCAAAGGGATCGGTTATAGTTTTTATGATTTTCAAAAAAATATAAACAGGGTTGGAATAAATCATTACTGAAATAACCTGAACTGGTATTACAATTATTGAACCAAAGAAGTCTCAGAAATTAGTCTTACTTATCGGTATGATCTTCGTCCCAACTTTTTAAGTATAGGTGAAAAAATGAAAAAAATATCAGGCCGGTTAGTGTTCTTAACAATAACATTATTCACGTTATTCATAACAAGTAGTCATAATTCAACTGTGCTTGCAGCCGGCTGTGTGGATTGGAAAGGAAAAACCTGCACGGCTACGCCGAATTCAGGTTCTGGCGGTTCGGGGAGCAAAACAAAAAAGGCAACAAAAACACCTGAACCTGTGGCTGCGATCCCAACCCGGACAGCGACACCTACATCAACGCTGTTTCCAACCAATTACCCCATAATTGCATCTGCAACACCGACTGATCTGGTTCAATTAAATACCGGCGGTGTCAACACTGCAGCTGGTATTACAGATACGCCGGAAGCCTTGGCTCCTGTTACATCCGGGAGCGGAGCTGCTCCATCCGGTGCTTCGCCTGAACTGCCAGGAAATCCATTTGGATCCGGTTTGATTTTTGGCGGGATCGGTATCCTGGTTGTGGTTGCTGTGATTGTTGGTTATGGAGTCGTGCGAGGCTCTTCTGGCCCGGCTAAAGGCAGCGGACCCGGCCGGCAGGGTGGTCCAGGCGGAAGTGGAAATTCTGGCTATACGGAACTTGGCGGATCAAGATCCACACCCGGAGCATCCTCGGGTTCTGGTGTCAGCGGTACCAACAGCCGGCCTGATTTGTCAGGTCCGTCAATTCCTGGCGGGGGAGGCATGGCAGGATATACTGAGCCTGGCGGCTCACGTGATTCCGGCAGCCCATCTGGTGCAGAAACAGGCGGCTATATCGAGGTGCCTGATACTTCAATACCGGTGGAAGTTGGCAGCGGTCCGGCTGGCTCAGTGGATGTTGGAAATGACAGCGGCAGTAAAGGTCCGGTCGACGGTTCGCATTGGGTAAATCTGCCCCAGGGAAGTGATGCAACACAAGGCTGGGTGGATGTCGGTAATGATCAGGGCGGCAAAATCACCAGCGAACCCGGTGAAGGCTCCCATTTTGTGACGCTTCCCGGGGGATATGATGGTTCCTCCGGTTTTGTTGATGTTGGAAATGATATGGGGGGTAAAACTCCCAATGACACCCCGCAGGAAGGCTGGGGTAACAACATGCCGGCTGAGAATGGCGGTGTCTCCGGTTATGTCAAAGTAGGTGATGATATTGGTGGAAAAACGCCAAACGACGGGCCGACCGAGGGCTGGGGTAATAATATGCCCGGTGCCAGCGGTGAGTCTGCCGGTTATGTAAAAGTCGGTGTGGATATGGGAGGTGAGGTTCCTTCAGGCGGTTCGTTGGAAGGCTGGGGAAATAATATCCCCGGCGGTACAGATGGATCGATGGGCTGGGTGGATGTTGGCAATGATATGGGCGGTAAAGTTGCCAATGATGGTGCCCGTGAAGGCTGGGGCAATAACATGCCCGGCGCAAACGGTGAACCTGCAGGTTATGTCAAGGTTGGCGATAATATGGGCGGCGGCCCTTCCGGGGGCAGTTCTGTTGAGGGTTGGGGCAACAACATGCCCGGCGAATCAGGGAAAGACGGCAGTTCCGGCGGCAGCAGTCACGAATCTGGTCACAGCACCAATCAAAGCGGCGGTTCTTCCTCTTCTTCAAACGGTTCGAGTTCTGATGGAAAGAAAGAGAGTAACACCGGCAAGGAAAGCGGTGGTGACGGCGGTAAAGACACCAGCGGCGGTGATGGCAAGGGGGACGGTACAGATGGCGGTAAAGGTGATGAGGGAACTACAGATAAACCCACCAAAGGTGACTCATCCATGGGTGATGTGGACGGCGGTGGTTCTGATGGCGGCGGCGGCCGCCCGATGATCTCCCGTACCAGCGGAGGTCCCGGCGGTTCTGAAGGTGAATTTGAAGGTCCGCATTCTGGAAATTTCGGAAATTCAGGCGGAGGCACGGGCAGTTCCGGCGGCGGTGAAGGCGGTCTCGAATCCGGCTCCGGCGGGAATATGCCGAATATGCGTCCCGGCAGCAGCGGCCGCCTGGCACCCTCCGAAGGTGTCGGTACCGATGTCGGCGACCCGGCAGCCTGAAAACAATTTCAGCTCTAAATAAATCTGCTGCCTCACATTTTTTAGTGAGGCAGCAGCTATTTAATAAACAAAATTGACTATAATTCTTCCCCAAAAATATTGCCTTAAATAAAAATATGTTATAAATTTGTGATACTTATAATAGATTTCGATATTTAAGAGAAATTTACATGAAAAAAATATCCTTTCTTTTTCTGTTTCTAAGCACAGCTTTAATCTCAATATTCTTTTCAATAAATAATTATTCGGTTGTATATGCAGGCTGGATCGATTTGAAGGGGAAGCCAGTTCCATGTACGGCGACTCCCGGGTCCGGTTCTGGCAATACTGGGAGTAAGCATAAAAAAGCCACGATGACCCCAGAACCTGTGATCCTTCCAACCCGGACAGTAACACCAACGCAGACAGTCGAACAGATTGGTAAAGATAGTCGTCCTATTATTAATCCAGAATTTCAATTGGATCTGAATGGAAGTAATGCATTACCTTTAACTATTGAAGCAAAAGGAACAATTGTTCCGGAAAATATTGGAGGAAGTATTGCAACATCGGTAGTTCATACTGAAATACCAGGAGCGATAATCCCGGATAATTCACGAAATGTTTCAACCCCATCCGTTGGATCGCCTGGCATTTTTTGGGGAACATTGGGCTCCGGCTTATTTTTTGGCGGGTTCAGCATCCTGATCGTGATAATGGTTTTCATTGGATACAGAATGGGGAGACGTACTTCGGGGGGGT
>CAZBRI010000361.1:0-3835 GCA_964494055.1 uncultured Anaerolinea sp. | reverse complement strand
ACACGGCTCTGAACACTCTTTCCCTACACGACGCTCTTCCGATCTGCAGGAAGTGACGCCGGTAGTCAATGAGCATACCTTCATGCTTGAGATGCGCCTTCGAGGTTTCCTCTGCCAGCCAGGTGCGTTCCACCAGGGCGGGGTTGGTATCCTGCAGTGCACGTTTCACCGCCGCGGGGTAATCCATCAGGTGTATGCCGGGAAAAAGCGACAGGCCGGAGCGGTCGCGCACCAGGCTGTCGTGCTGCAGACCTTCGACCAGGGGGTAGGCATAACTGCGCTGCACCGGGGTGAGACGATCGATCATCACGGCCAGCAGGCCGACCGGCAGGTAAGGCAGCAGGAGTGAAAAACGTGTGTGCCCGCGGATTTGCGCATAACGCTGAATGATCTCGAGGTAATTATAGGATTCCGGGCTGCCGATCTCGATGATGCGCCCGACCGCTGCCGGCGTGTGCAGGGCAGACAGCAGGAAATCCAGCACGTTGGGGGCTGAAACCGGCTGCGAGCGGTGCCTGAGCCAGGCGGGACCGACGAGCAGCGGGAATTGTTCCGCAATGAAGCGGATCATTTCAAAGGAAACAGAGCCCGGGCCGACGATCACGCCTGCCCTGAATTCGGTGACCGGTACGCTGCCTTCCCTGAGGGCTGCACCCGTTTCGATACGCGAGCGCATGTGCCGGGAGAGGGAAGGGTCATCCGGATCTGCCAGCCCGCCAAGGTAGATAATGTGCCTGACACCAGCCGCCTGGGCGGCAAAGGCAAAATTCCGCGCCGATTCCAGATCCAGCCGGGCATAACCGTGACCAGCCGCCATACTGTGCACCAGGTAATAGGCAGAGGTGACACCCTGCATGGCAGCTGCCAGGCTTTCGGGGCGGGTGACATCGGCCTGAATGACTTCGACTTCGGGGAACCATTCCCGGCTGGCCAGCGAACGCGGGGTACGGGCCAGGCAGCGAACGGTGTAACCTGCGTCCAGCAGGCGGGGGATCAGCTTGCTGGCGATGTAGCCGGCGGCACCGGTGACCAGGATGATTCCCTGCCCGGGACGGTCTGACCAGGCTTCAGCCGGACTGCCTGTTTCCTGCATGCTCATACCTGTCCCTGCTGCCCGCCGGTTTCTGCTTCCGAATCGTTAAGGGCCTGGGCCCTGTTCGCAATCTCACGCGTAAGGCCGTCAAAGATAAATTTATGGAAGGGCCACATGGCATACCAGTAAAGCTTGCCGGCCAAACCATGCCCCTCAAAATACGCTGTAGTGGTGAGCAGGGTCTGCCCATCCGGCTGCGGAGTGCATTCAAACTCCAGCCAGGCCTTGCCGGGGACCTTCATCTCAGCCTGCAGGCGCATAAAGCGGTCGGGGGTGACAGATTCCACGCGCCAGAAATCCAGCGACTCCCCCACCCAGATCTCGTCCGGGTGCCGGCGTCCGCGGCGCAGACCCACCCCGCCGATCATCTTATCCATCCAGCCGCGGATTGTCCAGGACCAGTCCATGTAGAACCAGCCGCGCGCCCCGCCGATGCCGCTGAAAATGCGGAAGATGATGCTGGCCGGCAGGTCCACGATGCGCTGACGCTTTTCAACATACATGCCCTGCACCATGTCAAAGCGGTAGGGGGTGATGTCGCCGGCGCTGTTGACCAGGGCATCGCTCCAGGAGGATTGAATATCACCGCTCTCGATCTTTTTCAGGGCATAACGGACAGCCGTCTCAAAATCCAGCAGCTGAACATCCGGGAACAGTTCGCGGGCCAGCTCATCATGAGCGATCGAGTCCGAGCGCATGCGCTCGATGAGGGGCAGGACGGTATTGTAAGTAATGGGGGTTACCAGGTGCACCCAGGAGGCCGAAAGATGCGGGACAAAGAATGGTATGGGGAGCAGGAAACGCCGGAAACCCATGACCCGCGAATACTGCAGGAGCATGTCGGCGTAGCGCAGGCGGGATGGCCCGCCGATCTCGATCTGCTGACCGCTGCTCTCGGGCTGCGCCAGGGCCGCAACCAGGTAATCCAGAATGTTGCGGATGGCGATGGGCTGCGAGCGCGAGAAATACCAGCGCGGACAGACAAAGATAGTTTCGTGGGCCGCGATATAGCGCACCAGCTCAAACAGGGTGCTGCCCGAACCGACGATCATACCGGCCCGGAACTCGGTGACCGGCACACTGCCCTGTCTGAGGATGTAACCGGTCTCGTGCCGGGAACGCAGGTAGGGGGAGAGACGGGCGGTGGCGTCCACCAGCTCGCCCAGGTAAATGATACGTTCGATCTTTGCCAGGCTGGCAGCCCGGGCAAAGTTGCGGGCCACGTTCATATCACGTACCGCGTTGGCCCTGCCGCCCTGCATGCCATGGATCAGGAAATAAGCCGCTGAAACGCCTTCCAGCACCGGCGCGAGGCTTTCCAGGTTCATCCCATCACCGGCAGCCACTTCCACCTGGTCCAGCCAGGGGCGGCCCTGAAGGCGCGCCGGGTCGCGGACCAGGACCCGCACCGGGTAACCGGCCTCCAGCAGCCGGACGATCAGCCGGCTGCCGACATAACCGGTGGCACCGGTGACGAGGATCAATTTCCTGGGGGAGGTTTCTGCGTTTTGCATGAGGGTTTTCGGTGGAAATATAATTGATAATGAAGGGTTATTTTATCATGATGGGGGAAAAAGGCTGCGCTGGTTGGGGTTTTAACCTTTCTCAAGGATTGCTTCAATGTGCAGCTGTTTGCTTATAGCTGATGGCTCATGGCTCATAGCTCATAGCTCATAGGCAAAACCTAAACCATTGAGAATATTTTCAACCATAATTTTCGGTATATAAAAATGGGGAGGCTGGAAGGGGACGAATATTAAACCTTAATAATAATGATGCACAAGCTCATAACGGACAATGACAAAACAAAAACCTTTTCACCACTAAGAACGAAGAAAAAAACAATAGAAGGGCATAAAAACCAGGACTACCGGATTTAATGCCCGCAACGATGCACTATTAAATTTTAGGCAGCATGTGCTGAAGAGTGAATTTCTGCCATTGCTGATGAAATGATCTCGTCATTAACTCCTTTTTTGCGCAGACTCTCCAATAATGCGGTCAGTTCTACACCGCCTTCAAGACGTTCAAGGTCAGAACGCAGTCCCTGCCCGATATATGCTTTTATCAATGCCTGGTGACCTGAAAAACCGAGCATAGGTGCTACCTTTTTCAAATCTTCTATTACATCGTCAGGAATACGAATACTAACCATCGTCATCGGACGGTCTTTTTGCAAACGCTGGGTAAGTTTATTGATTTTCATAGATTTCTTTCTCTGAATTTGTCATCGATCGGGCGGAAATAATACGAATAATTTCATCACGTATGACGTAAACCACATACAGAAGCTGCATTGTAGTGTTCAACCCCATAATTGCTTCCCGCAAAACTCCAGCTATCATTTCATCATCGAGATAACAGATAAACGGATCAAAAAATGCATCGCAAGCCAAGTCGAAAGTTATGTTGTGCTTATGAAGGTTTGCTCCGCCTTTTGGCTATCCCATTCAAAGATAATATTATGGAGCGAGTATTTTACATTCATCAAGGTAAAGTTTTGCGAATTGTATATGCTATGTCAATACGATTTCCAACTAATTAACTGAGAGGGCAAGTGATAAGCAGAAAATTTTGTAAAACTCTAACCTGGAAAACTGCCTGTGTATCGCACAGCATTCAGAGCATCATGTGAACAATTTGTTTCGCCTGATTTTTGGGTTGACAAAAACATGTTGAAGGGATGAAAAGGCCGAAGCAGATGGACCATCTTACTCCCGAACAGGCAGGACTGTGAACGGT
>CAZBRI010000360.1:0-3884 GCA_964494055.1 uncultured Anaerolinea sp. | reverse complement strand
TAATCGGCATCGGCGGGAACCCGGGCACGTACAACATCCGGTGCCAGGAACCAGCAGTACCAGTACGCGCTCATCGCCAGGAAAGTAAAAATGCCTATTCCAATAATGACATTTACATCAGCGGGTCTTTTCATGGCAGTTCTCCTTGAGATCATCGAATTTTAAGAATATATGATACCCCCAAAAATGCAAACTTTAACCATATATTAATAATATCTTTGATATAATAGCTAAAACAGATAATAATTATCACATTATCTTTTTTTACATATTTACAAGGCCATGACCTTATCACCCATTAGTACTATTATGGCCTTTCAGTTATGAAAGCTTGATCATAATCGCTTTACTTAATGATATTATATGACCAAGAAAGAACGAAAAGGCAAAACTGGTCAAAGCCAGTGACGCAAAGCCAATGGGTCTAACACCGAGTAATCGGTCAGGATCGCCAGGCCACCGAATCCGAGACAATAAATCGTCTTGAAGGCCTGGTAAACAACCAGGTTTTTTGTTGTTTATCAGTATAGTTTGGAGAAAAGCCATGAACACAAACAAAAAGAACACCATCCTGCGCTTTTTCATGATCATTGTCGTCATGGCAGTGCTGCTGGGTCTTACAGGCGGCCTGCCGGCTGCAGTTACAGCAAAGGAAGCCTCTTATATTATCCAGGCTGCCAATGCTGATATTGCTGCATCACTTACCCAATCTCACGGCGGGTTGATCACCTCCCGGCTTGAGATCATCAATGCAGTGGCTGCCAACCTGACGGAAGCCGAAGCCGCCCAGCTTAAACAAGAAGCTGGCGTTATCGCTGTCACCCCCAATGGTGAGGTTAATTCCAGCGATGATGGAAATGGTAACGAGAATAACGGTAATGATAATAATAACGGAAACGGCCATGGTAATGGCGTTTCAAGCAGCACCGGAACCGACAACGGCACAACCGACGTTGTAACAGATTATCCAAACGTTGTGGGTGCTGATGTTGTCTGGCAAAAAGGTTTTACCGGTGAAGGTATCACAGTTGCGGTGCTGGATACCGGTATCAGCAGCGAACTTCCCCAGCTTAATAATGATGTTTATGGAAATGCCGGCCGCATCGTTGCCTGGAAAGACTTTATTGAAAATACTGAAACCCCGATTGACCCCAACGGTCACGGTTCACACGTAGCCGGCATTATCGCCAATAGTGAAAAAGGTGCAGACGGTGATTGGAACGGTGTAGCCCCAGGCGTAAACCTGGCCGGTGTCCGCGTTCTTGATCAGACCGGTGCCGGTACATACGAATCAGTCATTAATGGTATGCAGTGGGTGTACCAGAACGCAGACCGGTACCACATCAAGGTGGTTAACCTGTCCCTGGTTGCCCCTGTTCAATCTGCTTACTTTGCAGACCCGCTTGACATGGCAGTCACAGCCCTGTGGGCCCGCGGTCTGACTGTCGTGGTTGCAGCCGGTAACACTGGTCCCGGCCCTATGACCATCAGCGTACCCGGTAACAATCCATACGCAATCACAGTGGGTGCTTTTACAGATAATTACACACCGTTTGACTGGAGTGATGATTACCTGGCACCTTTCTCAGGTTCAGGCCCAACCCTGGACGGTTTCGTCAAACCTGATGTTGTTGCCCCCGGCGGCCATATCGTATCCGTTGTCCCAACTGGCTCTTACCTGGCGGCTGAATACCCCGCCAACAACATAGGTGCAAATTACTTCAAAATCGCCGGTACCTCCATGTCATCCGCAGTCGTTTCTGGTATCGCTGCACTGATCCTGGACCGGAATAATGATCTCACTAATGACCAGGTGAAAAACCGCCTGACGATCAATGCCATGCCCTGGCTCGAAGCCCCGGATCTGGCAAGCTACAGCATGTTCCAGCAGGGTTTCGGCCGGGTAAACGCTCCGGATGCAGTATTCTCCAACAGCAAAGATGCCGCGAATGCTGATATGAACGTCCGCAAGGACCTGGCAGGCGCTATCCACTACCAGGGCAATGCTTTGTGGGATGAGAGTACACAAACCTTCCACCTCAAGGATCCATTTGCTGATTGGAATGACGGATATGCTGCCTGGGACGGAAAGGCTGGTGCATGGTCTGGCAAAGCTGGTGCATGGTCCGGTACCTTCGGAACATGGACAGGCAAAGCCGGTGCATGGTCCGGTAAGGCAGGCGCATGGTCCGGCAAGGCTGGTGCATGGTCCGGTAAGGCTGGTGCCTGGTCTGGTAAGGCTGGTGCCTGGTCTGGCAAGGCTGGTGCATGGTCCGGCAAAGCAGGTGCCTGGTCCGGTAAGGCTGGTGCCTGGTCCGGTAAGGCTGGTGCATGGTCCGGCGGCTACACAACCTGGACTGGTAAGGCTGGCGCATGGTCAGGCAAAGCTGGTGCATGGTCCGGCAAGGCCGGTGCATGGTCTGGCAGCGAAGACACCTACTCCGGCAAAGCCGGTGCATGGTCTGGCAAGGCTGGAGCATGGTCTGGTAAAGCAGGCGCATGGTCAGGCAAGGCTGGTGCCTGGTCAGGCAAGGCTGGTGCCTGGTCCGGCAAGGCTGGTGCATGGTCCGGTGCATTCCTGGATGATCCTGCCTTCAGCTCAGCATTTGCAGCAGGCCTTTCTCCCGACACAATTCTCTCAGTTGCCTGCATCGACGACTTCATCATAGAACCGTAAAACCGATTTTTCATCCGCTCCTTTTCCAGTCCCCTGACCACCGGCCAGGGGACTGGTTTTTTAATTGTTAATAAGTTTCACGCAATATTAACGCACTCTTTCTATAATTTTTATCAATAAAGCTGCTCTCCAAGCCTATAATCATTCTGTCTTAATATTTCAAATCAATTCAAGGTTGAGCGAATTAATATTGAAAATACTTATCAAATAAGTTAAAAATAGGAGAGTAGAATGGCATGGTTCAATGATCTTCGTATGGGCACCAAGCTGCTCGGCACATTCCTTGTGCTGGTGATCTTACTTGGTGGTGTTCTTGGGGGATTGGGATATTACAACCTGATGAGTGTTAATACAGTCCTGCTTGAGATCACAGATCAGCGGGTTCCCTCGGTTAAAAATGCAACCGGTGTGGAAAGATATGCCCTCAGGACCATCCTGGATGAAAAAAAATATCTGCTCGGTGCAAATGACACCCGCGTGGATGCAGCATCCTTCCAAAAATCTGCAATGAGCAACATTGACGAGATTGTCAAATCCCTGGATGCAGTGGATGCCGTTGCAGCCAAATATAATGACCAGGACCTCCTTGCAAAATCCAAGGAAGTGCGTACAGTTACCATGCAGTACAAGGACCTTTATAACCAGGGGGTCGCTAAGCTGACAGCTAATAAAGACCTTGTTACCACAATGGTAGAAAATGGAACAACAGTCACCACCCTTGCCCAAACCTTTTTCAATGAAAAGGTCGGTCAAACAGACGAAACATCCCTGGCCCAGGTGCCGATCCTGGTTGATATATGGGATACAGCCCTAAACACCCGTTTGAACCAAAATAAATATATTTTGTACCATGATCAAAAATATTTCAAAGCGCTCCAGGATGGAATTACAAAACTGGGGACCAGGTATGATGACCTGCGCAAAATCACAACCGCACCTGCAGATCTTCAGAAAATTACAGATGCACAGGCGGCTACCAATGCCTACCTGTCTGCTGCTGAGACGTGGGTTAAAAATGATAATGAATTAACAACCATCCTGGATCAAATGAATACCATCGGGCTTAAGGTTCAGGAAAATGCCATGGCGGCTGAGGATGCCGGCTGGACAGCCACTGAAGGCAGCAAAGAAAAAAGCACTACTGTAGTTAGTAATGCCCTGAGATCGGAAGAGCACACGTCTGAACTCCAGTCACCTGAAGCTATCT
>CAZBRI010000359.1:0-3894 GCA_964494055.1 uncultured Anaerolinea sp. | reverse complement strand
AGATAGCTTCAGGTGACTGGAGTTCAGACGTGTGCTCTTCCGATCTGGTCATTGTGGATACTATTCGGGATGCACTTGATGAAGTTCCCCCTGAAATTGTGGCTGATTTAATGGATACCGGTATTTGCCTGGCAGGCGGTGGCGCATTGTTACAGGGACTCGCAGATCGGCTGGCTGATGAGTTAAATCTTCGGGTGTGGCAGGCTGAGGATCCTTTAACCTGTGTTGCACGTGGTACAGGAGTTGTTTTAAGCGATTTCGAAAATATGCGGCATTACCTGGTTGGTCTGGAGCGTGGTTCAACTCGTCATGCTGGTTGATTAAGACGTATTTTTGTCTTTATCCTTGCTGACTTTGAACCTAAAACATGAGAAAATTTTTTTCCAGTTCAGTCCAAACTTCATTTATATTTTTGTTGGTTGCTGGTATTCTTGCCCTGGCCCTCAGCGGCTCACTGGGTTTTATATCCAATAATTTCGATAATTTTTTGGTTAAAGCACAATCATGGATTTTCACAAGATTCGTTGTGATCCAGGAGTTTTTTACAGTTCCACGGGATGTACTTGTATTACGTCAGCAAAACGCTGAATTAGAATCCCAGGTATCCAAGCTCCAGGCCCAGGTTGTTCAGCTGCAAAATAGTGTCTCTGAAGCAGATGCCCTGGCGGCGTTGGTCAATTTTTCGCGAACTAGCCCTGAAAATTCTTATACTGCAGCCTCTGTTATTGGGCGGGATCCTAGCCCTTTTTTGAGATATATCATTATAGATAAGGGTTCAAACAACGGGTTAAGGAGGGGAATGCCCGTAGTTACTGATCAGGGTTTGGTAGGCCGGGTGGATGCTGTTATCAATAGTGCTTCAAGAGTCCAATTGATCACAGATAGTTCATCGGTGGTTAATATTAGGTTGGAAAAGGCCAAAAAAGAAGCTTTACTATCCGGCACAATTTCTGGCGATCTGGTTCTGGATCAAGTAACACAAGATGTCAACCTTGAGGCTGGCGATCTAGTGCTCACATCCGGCTTAAGCGGCGGGTTCCCGGCAGATATCATTGTTGGGCAAATTCTCAATTCCAGGAAACGCGATTCTGATCTCTTTCAACAGGCAGTTATTCAACCTGTTGTGGATTTTACAAAGTTAAAGATTGTACTCATAATTACAGATTTTCAACCTGTGGATATCACACCGCTTGTACCAGTTTCACCATGATTTAATGATTAAAAATTTATTGGCTTTTCCAATTTTGGCGTTTAGTTTAATGCTGCAAACTGCCGTTGTCAGCAGAATTACTTTATTATCCGGTTCGGCAGATATCATTCTGTTGATTCTGATAACCTGGTCACTGCAGGAACAGGTGGATTCTTCTGTTCAATGGGCATTATTGGCTGGTTTGATGGCTGTATTTGTATCAGGTTTATCGCCAATTGTCTATTTGTTAACATATCTGGTTACTGTCTTGTTCGCCAGGTATTTACTAAAACAAACATGGCAAACCCCTATCCTGGCGATGTTTGCAGTCACTTTTTTTGCAACCCTTTTTGAGCACCTTGTGACATACATAGTTTTAATCATTGGTGGTGCTTCAATCTCATTTGGTGATTCGATCGCCCTGGTTACACTCCCAAGTATTTTTCTAAACTTCCTGATGGTGCTCCCGGTCAATTCACTGATCAGTGACTTTGCATTATGGGTGTATCCTTCTGCGGAGATGATATGATCAATAATTCCAATCCAAACGTAAAAATTAACACGTGGCGTGTGATTAGTTTTTATTCAATTTTGATTTTCGGTTTTACAGTTCTCATCGCACAGCTTGTAAATTTACAGGTCATTCAATTCCCCTCTTATTTAGCCCAGGCGAATGAAAATAGAACAAGAGAGATAAGTGTAGCACCTTCACGGGGAATTATTTATGACCGGAATGGCACCATTCTTGCTCGAAATGTGGCTTCTTATAATGTGATTATCACACCGGCAAATCTGCCTAATGATCAGGCAGATATTCAGCGTGTTTACCGCGAATTATCTGCGTTAATTGGAGTTCCTGTCAACAATGGAACGCTGGATGAAGCTAAATTAGTCTCAGCCTGTGTTCCCGGCCCAGGAATCGCCCAAATGGTTGAGCTGCAGGACAGTCTCGCTCCTTACAGTCCAGCCAGGATATTCTGCAATGTTAGTGAAGAAAAGGCAAGGATCATTCGAGAGAAAACAATGGATTGGCCGGGAGTCAGCATCGAAATTGAACCTATTCGCGAATACCCGACCGGTTATTTAACCTCAGATGTAATTGGTTTCCTTGGACCTATCCCTGCACGCGATGAACCTTTGTATGTCAGCCAGGGATTTTTACCCAACAGGGATAAAGTGGGTTATTCAGGTGTTGAAGCTTATTTTCAAGATATTCTCTCTGGAAAACCGGGTACACGTGTGGTTGAAAGGGATGTAGCAGGCCAGGAATTAAGAAATCTGCAGCCACCAGTTCCACCTGTTTCAGGTAATAATCTAGTGTTAACCATTGACACCCGTTTGCAAAAAGCGGCAGATTCAGCTTTGATGACTGAAATAAATTATTGGAATACATGGTTTGGAAAAACCAGAATTACAACTGGTGCCGTTATAGCGATGAATCCAAAAACGGGTGAAATTCTTGCAATGGTATCATTTCCAACTTATGAAAATAACAGAATGGCTCGCTTTATCCCTTCTTATTACTATAAGCAGCTTTCGGAAGACCCTGCAAAACCCATGCTTAACCACGCTGTTTCTGATCAATTCCCTCCAGGATCTGTATTCAAGTTATCAACAGCTACCGGAGCTTTGAATGAAGGGGTTGTATCATTGGGGCAATCAATTGATGCTCCTGGTCAATTAGTATTAACTGAATCATTCTCACCAAATGACCCGGGGCGCGAACGGCCCTTCGTCGATTGGAATGAAGCAGGTTTTGGAACGATTGATTTCTTACATTGTATCGCTTACTCAAGCAACGTTTGTTTTTATAAACTGGGTGGAGGTTATAAAAATGAGATTAAACAGGGATTGGGGATCGAACGTTTAAGAGAATATGCCCGTGCATTGGGCTATGATCAAAAATCCAACATTGAACTGCTTGGTGAAGCAAAAGGATTAATCCCTTCTCCTCAATGGAAGCGTATCAATCGAGGCGAAAACTGGTCAACAGGTGATACTTATATTGCCAGTGTGGGTCAGGGGTACGTTTTGGCAACCCCATTGCAAGTTTTGCTTTCGGCTGCAACCATTGCAAATAATGGAATTCATGTTCAGCCGACACTTGTCAAAGAAATTACAGATATTGACGGGAAACCCTTGAATTATTGGCGTGATAATGATGGGAATTTATATAAACAGTGTTCTGCCAAAGATCAAAATGGCACTTTAATTGAAGGGTGGTGTGATACCGGCTATGGAATTTCAAATAATATTTTATATAATATTTGCGATGGAAAGAATACGAATGGTGATACAGTGAGCGGGTGGTGCGGCCGTGATGATAAATCACAGACAGTTTTTCATCCCGGGGCATGGCAATTATCACCATTTGCGGTTCATGATCAATGGGATATTACAAAAGATCCTGTGATCAATGATTATCAATGTGAAAATACATATTGCACATCAACTGGCATCACTAAATCAGTCCGCCCTGATGTAGTGAGAAGTATTCAACAAGGAATGCGGCTGGCAGTCACATCTGATCCCACTGGAACTTTAAATAAGGTTTTCAGCGGGCGAATCCGGGAATTTACGACCCCATTTGATATACCTGTTGCAGGGAAAACCGGCACAGCTGAGTATTGTGATAATGTCGCGCAGGCTGAAAACCGCTGCCAATTCGGCTCATGCCCGACACATTCATGGCCTGTAGTTTATGG
>CAZBRI010000358.1:0-3917 GCA_964494055.1 uncultured Anaerolinea sp. | reverse complement strand
AAAGTCACCCTGTGATCGCAAAACATTTTAACATAATAAAATATCAGGTGTACTATTTACACGAATCCTATTACCGAAAACTTCGCTTTTTTCTTCAATTCATCTTCTTCCAGGAATAAAACATTTTATTATTCTACTAATCAAAAATAAAGGTTATCATCAAATTATTTGGATAATTATTATCTCATTTACTGTTATAATAAAAATAGTAAATTTTGAAAATTGTAATGAAAGGATATGATATATATGAAAACAATGACGTGTAAACAACTGGGTGGACCGTGTGATCTGCAGTTCCATGGAAATTCTGCTGATGATGTTATAAAAGCCCAGGATAAGCATTTAAAAGAAATGGCTGCCAGTGGTGATCAAACGCATGTCAGTGCGGCAAAAATGATGGCTGACCGGTGGAAAAACCCGATCGCGGGCTGGGGTTGGTATTCGAATACAAAAAAGGAATTTGCCGCCCTTCCTGAAGATTAATTAAACAATAAAAGATCAGCAATGATATGAAAATGTCAGGAGCTGATCTTTTTATTTAAGCTGTGTCATTGACCAGAATGGGAATACCCATTATTAATGTAGAACTGGAATAAAAAAAATGTTCAAATGGGGCAATAACAATATTCGAATCAGGTTTTTCAGCGAACATAGCTCATTGAAATTAATGCGTATTCTTGTTATTGACCATCAACCATTCCTGAATGTCAAATGGAATTTTTGCAGCAATGCCTTTGATTCGTTTATATGATCCGTCCGGCTGCATGACCCTTGATCGAAGCGTATCATTCAAATACCGCTCAAGAATTTCATACCGTAAATACTTCACGTGTTCCGGTTTTTCTATCGGAAACACAACCTCCACCCGGTGATCCAGGTTCCGCTGCATCAGGTCAGCAGAACCCATGTAAATTTCTTCATTTCCGCCATTGTAAAAATAAAACACACGGCTGTGTTCCAGGTACCTGCCGACAATACTCTTTATGGTGATTCGATCACTCACCCCTTTAATTCCGGGTTTCATACTGCAAATACCTCGGACCAAAAGATCAATTTGAACGCCTGCCTGTGAAGCCTCGTACAACAGGCTGATTATCCCCGGATCAACGATCGAGTTTACTTTTAATATCAGGTGAGCTTTCTGTCCCGAAACTGCATAGCCCATCTCGCGCCGGATCAAAATCTCCAGCCTTTGCCTTAAGTTGACCGGTGCAACCAGAAGTTTTTTGTAATCCTGTTTGGTTGAGTATCCGGTCAGATAATTAAATAGATCGCTGGTATCCGCACCGATTGCTTCATCGCAGGTAAAAATACCGAGATCCTCGTATATCCGGGATGTGTTGACATTGTAATTTCCGGTAGCAAGGTGAACATACCGCCTGATACCATCCCCTTCCTGGCGTACAGCCATGGCGATCTTGCTGTGTGTTTTCAGGCCTAACAAACCATAAACAACATGGACTCCTGCATTTTCGAGCATCCTTGCCCAGCCAATATTACTTTCTTCATCAAACCTTGCTTTCAGTTCAACGAGAACAGCTACCTGTTTACCCCGTTCAGATGCCTCAAGCAGGGCATCAACCACCGGCGAATTTTGCCCCACCCTGTAAAGAGTTTGCTTGATGGCTAATACCTGCGGGTCCCGGGCAGCTGTAGTTAAGAAATCTATCACAGGAGAAAAAGAATCATATGGATGATGCAGCAGGATGTTTCCCTGTTTTATGACATCAAAAATATTCTCCCCTGAAAAATTGTTTTTAAGAATATTCGCAACTTTGGGTTTATAAACAGGGAATTTAAGGTCATAACGCTCAATATGATTATAGAGCTGCCAGAAGCTGCTCAGACCCAGCGGACTTCCCAATGTATACAATTCAGTCGGGCGGATTTCAAGGTTATCGATCAGGATATCGCGGATCTCCTGAGGCATATTTTCATTAATCGCCACCTGTACCACGGAACCGAATTTTCTGCGCCGGATGCTCAACTGCATGCTTTCCAGCAGGTCATCCGCTTCCAGCTCCTGGATCTCAATATCGGCATCGCGGATAATCCTGAAGGGATAAGCTGAGACTACCTGCATCCCCGGGAAAAGCGAAGGCAGGTTGTTCGCAATGACTTGCTCAAGCCAGACAAAATAATGATGGTACGGGATGGTGCCATCCTTCCGGACACTCCCGGAAGATCGCTTAATTGGCAATAACCGCGGCAATGTGTCCGGAACTTTTAACCTGGCAAATTTTTCCCTGCCTTTTGTATCTCGTATTACGATTGCAAAGCTCAAACTAAGGTTTGAAATATGGGGGAATGGATGCCCGGGATCAAATGCCAGAGGTGTCAGAACAGGATAAATCACTTCCTGAAAGGATTCATCGATCCTCTTTTTCTGCGCACCAGACAATTTATCATAATCCAATATATGTATCCCGGCTTTATCCAGCCGTGGCAGGATCTTCTTATGCAGGCAGATTGCGGCCTGATTATATATTTCCGTTGTGACCTTCCGTATAGCTGAAAGCAATTCCGGAGGGGTCAACCCATCCGCCGAACGATCCATGATCTTGGCTTCCACCTGCTTTTTTATCCCTGAAACCCGGACCATAAAAAACTCATCCAGGTTGGAACCTAGAATCGCAAGAAATTTCAATCGCTCCAGTAATGGATTTTCTTCATCAAAGGCCTCTTCAAGCACCCTGCGTTGAAATTCAAGAAGACTTATTTCTCGATTGATATACAGCGAAGGATCGCTAAAATTTCCTGGGGGATCACTAAAAGGGGGCATAATCGCTCAATTTTGAATAGGTGAAAGAATTATGGATATTCTATACCATTTTACACACGAAAAGAACCAATAGGATATATAAACTCTCATTATTATGCTTATATTCCAAAAAAATACATCCTGTTATCCTTTTCATTGTTTAATATTCATGTTTACGATTATGAATATGCAAGCTATAATTTCAAACGAATACAAGCTCCAGGCTATTTAAGCAGCAACAATTCAGATGATATTTTGATGCAAAAAAAATACTGCAGGTTGATTAATTGATTGATCAACTTCGTTTTTACAAATAGTCTTATAACTTATTGACATTATTGGAGAAGCTGCATGCCTATTTGTCCCCGCATTCTAGTTGTTGACGATGAATCAATTGCAAGAATCACGATCGATGCTTTATTATCATCCAGTAATTACGAGATGTTTTTTGCTGAAAATGGGGAGGACGGCATTACGATTGCCTCTGAGATCAAGCCGGATATCATCCTGCTGGATGTGATGATGCCCGGGATGAATGGATTTGAGACCTGCAAAAAAATCCGCTCAATGAGTATGCTCGCTGAAGTACCGATCCTGCTTGTCACAGCCCTGGATGACAGGGAATCCCGGATGGCGGGTCTCCAGGCAGGTGCGGATGATTTCATCACCAAACCCTATGACATTTTTGAACTTCAGGTCCGCATTCAAAATATGACACGTTTGAACCGTTACCGGTTATTAACCGAGCAGCGGCTGGAAATGGAAAACCTTCATAATGAAGTCGTTATTGCTTACGATAAGACGATCGAAGGCTGGTCACGGGCACTTGATCTGAGAGATAAAGAGACCGAAGGCCATACACAGCGTGTGAGTGAATTAACCCAAAAACTTGCCAGGACAATGGGACTGGACGACGAAAACCTCGTACATATTAAACGCGGAGCACTTCTGCACGATGTCGGGAAACTGGGTATCCCGGATGCGATCCTTCTCAAACCGCAGCAGCTCAGCCCTGAAGAATGGGTTATCATGCGGAAACACCCGGTCTATGCTTATGAATGGCTCTCCGCGATCGATTATTTAAAAAATGCACTGGATATCCCTTACTGTCACCATGAAAAATGGGATGGTTCCGGTTATCCGCGCGGGTTAAAAG
>CAZBRI010000357.1:0-3921 GCA_964494055.1 uncultured Anaerolinea sp. | reverse complement strand
ATAGCTTCAGGTGACTGGAGTTCAGACGTGTGCTCTTCCGATCTGAAGTGCTTTTTTGAAGGCATCGATCGCCTGCTCGAAAGATCCAGCCTTGAAATAAATATTACCAATTTCAGCCCAGGCATGAACATTTTTATTATCCATTTCAACAGTCCTCATAAGTGCAAATAGTGCATCTTCTTTTCGATTTTGCTTCAATAAAACACCCCCAAGCTGATACCAGGGTGTGACATAACTTGCATTCAACTGAATAGCTTTGCGGAAGCAGCCAACCGCTTCTTCATGTCTGCCATTCAGCGTATGGATGTTACCAAGGCCGTTCCAGCTGACCGGGTTATTGCCGTCTTTCTTGATCGCATATCCATAAGCCTTTTGCGCATCCGATGTTTTTCCTGAATTCAAATAAAGTGAACCCAGGTTATTCCAGATGACTGCATTCTCATGACCCAGTTTGATCGCACTCTGGTACTCACCGATGGCAGTATCCACATTCCCTGCTTCCGTGCTGACCAGGGCGAGTGCCTGGTGAAACATAGCCTGCTGTGTTGTGTTTCCGGCATCTTCAGCCAGGGTTAAAGCTTTTTGTAAAGAAAGGCTGGCCTGCTGATGGTTGCTGTCTTTCAGATTTTCCACTCCCATCATCACCAGGGTATTCATGCCGTCAGAGGCAGCTTCTTCACCTTCTGATAAAACAAGCACCATTGCGGCTTCCCCGGAAAAGTCATCGGTAATCGCAGTTGCTGGCTTGAAGCTTTGGGCAATTTCATTGTTATCTTTTGCTGCAGCAGGCTTTGAAGCCGCTTGGGGCTTTAAAGGAGCAGCTGCTTCAGCTGCCTGACGGTGGAAGAATTCAAAAACCCGGTGCCTGGATGCCCAGAAATCAGATGAGTGGTGAGCAAGCGCCAGGGAGTCATCCTCGGTCAGCCAGAAGATTACCCGCAAATTATTTTCCATCAGGTACTCACCGTAGGAATTCAACATGGAAACCAGCTGCTCAATCTTCCCCTGGCTGTCGACTGAAATACTCGGGTCTATAAAATAGACAGTGTTTTTATCGCCCGACAGTTCAGAAACCAGCTGGGTTTGATCAAGTTCAGCATCAAAATTGATCTGAAAATGAACAGTTTTTTGTCCGGCAGCACCAAGCATTTTTTCGAGTTCAACTTTTGCCGATTGATGAATCTCATCAGTATCGTAAATGGCAAAAAGAACCGAAGGCTTTCCCCAGCGCTGCGCCAGGTCTAGCTCAACCATGATTGCATCCAGCTGATCAACCATGGTCTCGGTTTCGGTCATGCGATCAGTCAAGAATTCATTCATCGAGTAATTTCCTTAATACCGGATGGACATCCACCCAATTTTCGCCGTTGCGGTATTCAAGTATCGCAAGCAGCTGCATTAATGGGCGGACACGGTCGTTGTATTCCATCCGGTTGAGTTCATGAATATTTCTCAAAATTTCAAGATCCTTTTTATCCAGGATCCGGCGGTACTCATTTCGAATATCAGTCGCAGCCCATTCAATATCGATCACTTCGATCTGACGTGATTTACGTCTGCGTGCCCGGCCGATGGCGGTCCGCATGATGCGTGCCATTTCGCGGAAAACACCGCCGCTGTATGTGATCGCCAGGTTCAACGCCTGGTTTTCGATCATCTGGGTATCCATCCGGACCGAGACAAAACGGCGCATGGTATCGTACCCTTCTACCGAAGGCTGGGTTGGTTTGTGATGCGGGTGAAGTTTTACATTCGGCAGAAATAATGCCATATCACGAATGGCGTCAAAATCCTTGCTGTAAAATAACGCGCTGGAGACTGTGTAAACGATCGCCAGGTTTGGCTGTAGAATGGCACTCCGGCTTTCCTGGAAAATAGCCTTGGCTTCTTTCAATCCGGGTTTATCAAGATCATCGATCAGGATCAACGGAATTTTTCCTTCTTTTACCTTTACCGCGGCTGCGATGCTGTTGATCACATCGATCAGGCCGGTCACATCCTTGTCAATCACCTGGCGGATAAGGCTGCGTGTCTTGGGTTCCAGCCGCATCTTCATGCTGGCATTGGCAAAGAAAGCATCAATACCAGCGCCTACTTCGTAACCAGTCATCCGGCCGGATGTGACAGTAGTCACTTCTTCTTCAACACGGCCGCGCCAGCTGTCCAGATCTTTTAATAATCTAGCGGGAAGTTCACCACCCTTTTTGCGGTAATCCCGGTACATTCTGCTGCCAACAGCCAGTAAAACATCACGGTAATCAAGGTCGATGATGTCTGCTTCATTCTTAATGCTGAAATTGATCGGCCAGAACTTTTCTTTGATCCGTGGGTTGGCCATCAAATGCAGCAATTCAGTGGATTTACCGCAGCCGCGATGACCGGAGAAAAAGAATTTTGGAGGGGTATAGAATGGTGAAAGCAGGGAATCCCGTAACTCGGCGATTGAATCTCCGGGACGGTTAATATAAAAGGGATTGGGTGTGCCATTTGCCCCGGTTTCAAGCGGGAGATCCAGCTCAAAATTCAGCCATGCCCTGTCAAAATCTACTGCTTTGATGTAATCAAAATTGCTCATCAGTTCCTCTAGTGTGCTCTGGCTGAGTGGTTTTTATAAACCGGCGAGATCGAGAGATATAAACCGGCTGGCGTTTGAATCTGCATCATGGATCATGATCTCTTGAACCTGCCAGGCTTCCATGGACCATGTTTCAAAATATTTTCCCTGGCCTGCAGCGACCACGCTGGTATCCATTCCTGCGAATTGTTTTAAATTCTCCGGCAGCACCAGCTTTCCTGCCTGGTCCACTTCACATACTTCGGCGTTTGCCAGCAGCATCCGCTGTAATCCGCGGGCTAAGGGGTCTGCCATGTTCAGGCGGGTGACCAGCCTGGCGAGATCTTCAAAAACGTTTACTGGCAGAACAAGTATATTTCGATCAAAACCCTGGGTAACGACTGCTTTACCTGCCAGCAGATCCCGGTATGCTGAAGGGATTTCGATCCTGTTGCTGTCATCCAGTGTACAAAAATACTGTCCGTAGAACAATTTGTTTCTCCTGTTTTACCTGGTCTTTTTGGTGGTATTTCCGTTCATACCGTTTCCGCTGACCAGCCTTTTAGTTGTTTACTTAGGAAAATTACTTTCTCTGATGCTCAGTTTAGTTTATCCAGTCAATCCGTACTATCCTAAAACAAGGGCATTTACGAAGGATTTATATGTCAATTTTTCACCATATAAATCTACATATGCCATCACCTTTCTGCCCTTCACTGATTCATTTTTCTGCCCCTGACCGGTCATTAATGACCAGTCGATAATATGGTCATTAATGACCATCGCAGGGTCGTCCATAAACCAAATTCCTGATGTAAAATAAATCATTCCGGCATATTGATTGTATAAAGGAGATGATTTTATGAAAAAGTCAGCTGCACCAACTTCCGGCAGAAAGATTGACATGCTTCAGGAAAATCTATCCACCCTGTACGACGAGCTGGAACTGGCGGGAAATTATCACAGACCAAGCATATTATTAGCCGCTTACCGGTCACGTCTTGTACTTCTGGATGCCCAGGTCTGGCTGAAAACAAAACTCCAAAAACTGAAACAAAAAGTATTTCAGGTTAATGTCTCACAGGAAAACTGGGATATCCCCCTTTACCTTTCATCCCTGGCTGACCGGGATGATCATGTATTCTTTGTATCCGGCCTGATGAATGGCGGCGGGAACGCCGGCATGAATGCATATCGTGCCCTGAACATGCGCCGTGAACTGCTGGTTGATCACCACATCCGTGCAGTATTCTGGCTCACGGAAAATGAAGCAAATATATTACCCACACAGGCAGGAGATTTCTGGGCCTTCAGGCATCGGATGGTAGAGTTCTTTGACAAGCCTAAAGCCATCCGCATGACTGCCC
>CAZBRI010000356.1:0-3939 GCA_964494055.1 uncultured Anaerolinea sp. | reverse complement strand
TCCCTACACGACGCTCTTCCGATCTGGGTATCGGCAATGTGCTGGCGGCCATGCTGGGGATTGTCACACCTTTCTGCTCATGTTCAGCTGTACCGCTCTTTATCGGATTTGTTGAATCCGGTATACCGCTTGGTGTCACTTTCTCCTTTTTGATTGCCGCCCCAACCATCAATGAAGTCGCCATCGTTATGCTCTTTGGTCTCTTTGGATGGAAAATCGCCGGCCTGTATATTTTATCCGGGCTGCTGATCGCCATCACTGCCGGCATCATCATCGGTCAATTGAAACTGGAACGCTACGTGGAAGATTTCGTGTGGCAGATGCAGGCAGCAGGTCCGGGATTGGCTGAGACCTTGAGCTGGAACGACCGGCTAACCCGTGCCTGGGAATCGGTGCGCGAGATCGTCGGCAAGGTATGGTTGTACGTGGTGATCGGCATTGCAGTCGGAGCCGGCATCCATGGCTATGTACCGGAAACCGCTCTGGCAGGTATCCTGGGTAAACAAGCCTGGTGGTCAGTGCCGGCAGCTGTGCTGGTCGGTATCCCGCTCTATTCGAATGCAGCCGGCATCATGCCCATCGTCAGCGCGCTGGTGGAAAAAGGCGCATCACTTGGGACAGTGCTGGCATTCATGATGGCAGTCGTCGGCTTGAGCCTGCCTGAAACCATCATTCTCAGGCGCGTGCTCAAACCTCAGCTGATTGCCGTATTCGTCGGTGTGATCGCCATTGCGATCATGATCACCGGTTATTTATTCAATATCATCATCTAGTTTTCAATGGAGAAACACATGCTCACTATAAAAGTACTCGGATCCGGCTGCGCCAACTGTAAACGCCTGGAACAAATGGCGCATAAAGCGGTCGATGACCTCAATCTCCAGGCGGATATCATCAAGGTCACGGAATATCCCGAGATCATGAAATACAACGTCATGTCCACACCCGGGCTGGTGATCAACGAAAAAGTGGTCTCCTCCGGCCGCATTCCATCAGCGGCAGAGATTAACACCTGGCTTGCCAATGCACTGGAGACCGTCTGAACATGGCACCAAAGAAAGTGCTGTTCCTGTGTACCGGAAATTCGTGCCGCTCACAATTGGCAGAAGCCCTGGTCAATGCCCGTTACAGCAGCACCTGGCAGGCAGTCAGCGCCGGAACAAAACCCGCGGCCTTTGTTCATCCTATGGCGCTGCAGGCATTGGACGAAATAGGCATTGAACATATAGGCCGCTCAAAACTGGCTGACGAATTCAAAGGCACCGAATTTGACCTTGTGATAACCGTCTGCGATTCAGCCGCTGAAGAATGCCCGCTCTGGCTGGGTAAAGGGAAAAAACTGCATCACAGCTTCCCGGACCCGGCCGTCAGCGGGAATCTGGATGACTTCCGTAAAGTACGCGATCAGATCGCGCTTGCTCTCCCAACGTTATTAAATATTCAGCAATAAAAAGGAGGTATGATGGAAAATACACCCCGCAAAAATCTTTCTTTTCTCGACCGCTACCTGACGCTGTGGATCTTCCTGGCCATGGCACTGGGTGTCGGCATCGGGTTTGCCTTCCCGGGTGCAGTCAGCAGCTTCAATACATCCGTTTCGATCGGGACGACCAACCTGCCAATTGCCATCGGGTTGATCCTGATGATGTTCCCGCCCCTGGCAAAAGTACGTTACGATGAGCTCGGGGAGGTCTTCCGCAACTGGAAGATCCTCGGCCTGGCATTCATCCTGAACTGGATCATTGCCCCCAGCCTGATGTTCCTGCTGGCGATCACCTTCATGCGCAGCTACCCTGAATATATGGCCGGACTGATGCTGATCGGCATTGCCCCCTGCATCGCCATGGTCATCGTCTGGAACGAACTGGCACGCGGCGACAGTGAATATGCTGCCGGCCTGGTGGCTTTTAACAGCGTATTCCAGGTGCTTTTCTACAGCGTGTATGCCTGGGTGTTCATCACCGTCCTGCCGCCCATGCTCGGCATGGCGGGCAAGCTGGTACCCATTACCATCGCTCAGATCGCACAAAGCGTATTCATCTACCTGGGCATTCCCTTCATCGCCGGTTTCTTCACTCGGCTGGTACTTATTCGCGCCCGCGGTAAAGAGTGGTATGAAAAGGTCTTTATCCCAAAGATCAGCCCCATCACCCTGATCGCCTTGCTGTTTACGATCATCGTCATGTTCAGCCTCAAGGGACAGATGATCATTCAGCTGCCGCTGGATGTGGTGCGTATCGCATTACCTCTGTTGATCTACTTCGTGGTCATGTTCCTGCTGGCATTTTTCCTGGGAAAATCCATCGGTGCAGATTACAAAAGGACAGTCACCCTGTCATTCACTGCAGCCAGCAACAATTTCGAGCTGGCCATCGCTGTGGCGGTGGGTGTCTTTGGTATTCACAGCGGTGCTGCCTTCGCAGCCGTTATAGCCCCGCTGATCGAAGTCCCGATCATGATCGCGCTGGTGAATGCGGCGTTCTTCCTGCAAAAGAGATGGTTTGAACAAAAAACTCTGGCTGCCCAGGCTTAATTGATATTACAATGAATAAAAGAGTGCCCATCTGTATGTTTTGATAGGGCACTCTTTTTATTCAGGTTTTCATAAGAGAACGGCCAAATAATGGTCTTATGGATGATCTCCTCAGAATATGACCTAATACCAGTCTTCTTCTCATCTGCAACAAATGATGAATTCAACCAGTATAGTTGATTATTGAAACATAACCATATTTTGTCAGCAAGAATAATTATTCAAATTTCCAACCCTAACTATCAAATCAAAAATGAGATCAGCCCATAGATCAGTAATCCTCCCATGAAACCAGCCAGGACATCCATAATATAATGCTGCTTCGTAAAGAGGGTGGAGACGGCGATCAGGATTGCGCAGAACAGGGCGATCAGGCCGCCCTTCAATCCAAAAACCAGGTAATTTGCCATGACCACCGGCACAGACAGCCCCACATGCAGGCTGGGGAAGTTCCCATAGGGCTGGCAGATCCCCTGGAAAACATCCAGCATCCTGCCGGAAATTCCATCCTGCTTCACATTTTCAATTCGCTCAACCTTGCTTGGTACAATGGCGTGAAATGTGCTGTAAAGTAGTGAGATTACAGCGAAGCTGATCACCATCACGTTGAATTGACGCGGGTTGGATATAACAAAGAACGGCTGTATGACGAAAATGTAGGTTGAAAAATATACCAGCGCAAAGAGGGGAATGTAAGGAATGGCCCGGTCGTAATCTGAGACCATCACCATATGCTCAGCAGCGATTGCCTGCCTGCGGTTGACAATAAAATACATGATCAGCCAGCCGGCAAAGACCAATATTAAAATTTCTAAGCGGAAACCAAAGGTGAGAGGTTGTATCATCATTATTCCTGCGAAATTTTATTATATCCCCGATTTATAACTCAATCTTTTTTTCCTCAACAACCAGGATTTTCGGAATGAATAACAATGCCGCTTTTTTCTCATTCCAAAATACAGAATAACAAAACCCCCGTACCGGTCGAAAGATATCAATTCAAGAACCTATACCGGTCAGATTATCGTCTCAATAATTACCGGTACTTTCTTCCACAACACTTTGAAACATGTTGAATTCCGGCAGCAGGTCCAGTTCGCGGCTTGTTATTTCATACCCCTGCTCGATCAATTCTTCAGTATGCTGAAAATTCCACATCGGCACCGGTAATTCTGGAACAAGCCTGATATGCATCAGCGGTACATTCTGGAGTGAAGCCAGTTGGAGTTCGAGGTCAGTTTCCCGTTTTGACATTGCAATGGAGAGCTTATCCAGGAAACCGATCACTCCCTGCCCGGCACCGGGGCTTGGACGGGTATCCATCAGGTCCAGGGCAACAATTCTACCGGCACCCAGCGCCAGGGCAGCCTCAAGCAGCGCTTCACCCAGCAGCCATTCAATGACGG
>CAZBRI010000355.1:0-3951 GCA_964494055.1 uncultured Anaerolinea sp. | reverse complement strand
CGGCTCTGAACACTCTTTCCCTACACGACGCTCTTCCGATCTGGTGATTTTGACTGAAATGGAGCATCACAGCAATCTTGTTCCCTGGTACATATTGGCAGAAGAAATTGGTATAAAAATAGAATTTATCCCGGTGACTGAAGATGGTTTGCTTGACCTGGATGTGTATTCGGCTTTGTTGAACCAGAAACCAAAACTGGTTGCATTTACACATATGTCGAATGTTCTGGGAACAATCAATCCGGCACGTGAAATGATCCGTTTGGCGCATGCAGCCGGAGCATTAACAATGCTGGATGGAGCGCAATCTGTTCCACATTTTCCAGTCGATGTTCAGGAATTGGACACCGATTTCCTGGCCTTTTCCGCGCATAAAATGGCTGGTCCCACGGGAATCGGGATTTTATACGGAAAATTATCCCTGCTGGATTCCATGCCTCCATTTATGGGGGGAGGGGATATGATCAAAGAAGTTAAACTGGGTTCATATCGGCCGAACGAGCTGCCTTATAAATTTGAAGCTGGAACGCCGGCGATTGCAGAGGCAGTAGGTTTTGGAGCTGCTGTGGATTATTTATCCGGCATCGGGATGAAATCGATTGCTGAACATGAACAGGAATTGATCGAATATGCACTTGAGCGATTGATAGAAATTCCTGGATTAACTTTATTCGGTCCTGATTCGAATAATAAGGGCGGAGTAGCATCATTTACATTGAAAAATATACATCCTCATGATGTAGCCCAAATATTGGATAGTTTTGGTATTGCTGTCAGGGCGGGTCATCACTGTGCGCAGCCGCTGCATGAAAAATTCAATATTCCAGCCACAACGCGTGCCAGTTTCTATCTGTACACGTGTAAAGAAGAAATTGATCAACTAGTTGATGGAATTTATAAAGTAAAAAAGTATTTTGATTAACAAAGGAGAATCCTTTGGAAGACCTTTATCGCGAAATTATCATTGAGCATTATAAAAACCCATCTTATCGAGGCCGTCTGGATCCTCACGACATCAGCTTTGCCGATAATAATCCTTTGTGCGGTGATCATATTGAAATTAATCTGGTCGTTGATGAAAATGAAATCGTCAAGGATGCCCGTTTTGATGGTCATGGATGTGCCATATCTCAAGCATCAGCAGATCTTTTGATGGAATCCATTATTGGAAAATCAACCTCTGAAATTAAGTCATTTACAAAACAGCATATTCTTGATCTTCTCGGGATTGATCTTGGCCCGGTGAGGTTAAAGTGTGCCCTGCTGTCATTAAAGGTTTTGAAGGCGGGTGTTTATGGCTTAACCGCTGCGACTGATGATTTATTAGAATGAAATCCAGGCAGAATAAATTAATTTTAATAGGGTTGGAATTAGTGCTAATAATTTCAATCGTTTTTTTTGTTTTTTTGCCCCTTAATCCGATAGGCAAAATTATTCCCAGCCAGGACTCAGGTGTATTTTTATATTCTGGCTGGAGAATAACCAATGGTGAAGTACCATACATTCAAGTATGGGACCATAAACCCCCTGTTATTTATTATATCGATGCATTATCAATCCTGATTACACCAAACTCGGTATGGGGCTTGTGGTACATTGAAGTCTTCCTGTTCTTCATAGCGGGTTTGGCCGGTTATTTTATTTTAAAGAAACTGTTTAACCTTTATACAGCCATAATTATCTCTTTTTTATGGATATTTACATCTGCTTACCTACTTGCCGGAGGTAATCTGACCACTGAGTATGCCGTTCCATTTCAATTCTTGATTCTACTGGTATTCATTTCGGCCCAAAATCAGGAAACACCTGGATGGAAAGAATTGTTGTTAGGGATATTGTCCGGGGTATTATTTTTTACAAGGCAAAATGCTGTGGCTATACCCGCAGCAATAGTTGTCGTCTGGATACTACAATTGATTTTTTCAAAAAATCGTTATTTATTTTTGAAAAAAATAGCTTTTTTTGTTCTTGGTTTTATATTCGTTACGGCAGTTATTGTTATATATTATTTATCAAAAGGGGCATTAACAGAATTTTGGAATATCGCTTTTTTGTATAACTTCGATTATGTTGCAGAAAAGAATACCGCGGATAGAGTGAATGCGCTGCTGCAGGGAATGAACCAATTAGCGAACATCGGGCTTGCTCAATTGTCGTTAATTGGATGGGGATGCTCCTTACTATTTTCAATCTTTAATCCCAATTCCAAACTGAGCAAATACAAAATATTTTTCCTGGCAGCATTGCTGGCATTCCCGCTGGAGTTAATTTTGGTCAGTGCAGGCGGACGTCCCAGAATTCCATATTTTCTGACTGTTCTGCCCATAATGGCGATTTTTGCCGGGTTTTCAATCTATTTGATCTTTGAACAACTTAATAGCTTCTTACCTGATTCTATAAATTCATTTTTTACAATTTTTATTGTTTTGACAATTGGCTTAGTTTTCATGGCTGATTTTTCGGAAATGGTCAGATCCAGCTCAAAAGTAAAAAGTGATATAAAAATTGTTAATTATATTCAGAACAATACTAACGAGAATGATTATGTTTTGATGTGGGGGGCAAATTCTGCTGTTAATTTTGCAGTGAGGCGGCGGAGTCCTAGCAGGTTTGTTTATCAAACACCGTTGTACAATTCAAAAGCAAAAGAGCCCGTTATTGAATTTTTGACAGATGTATCAAAAAATAAACCAAAGCTGATAATACTGCCTTCAACAGATAAATTATCAGATTTTCGATTTGGTTACCGAGGCAGTCCAGTCTCGGGATTAATGGATAAAATTAAATCAAATTATCAGAAAACAGGAAATATTAATAACTGGATAATTTACCAATATATAGGGAATTGATATTAGGTGCAAAAATGATAAATTACAATCTTGAAGATGAAAAAAACCTCGAATTTTATAATATCGGAAAAGATGAGCTGTTAAATGGCGAAAGAGTATTTATTGATGTGAATGAAAAATCGGTTGTAGTTTTCAATATCGCAGGTAAATATTTTGCAATCAGCGATGTTTGCAGTCATGATGAAGGTCCGGTCGGGGATGGCTTAATAGATGGTTATCATATAGTGTGTCCGCGGCATGGTGCAGAATTTGATGTTCGCAGCGGTAAGGCTATGACGATGCCTGCTGTGAGAGATATTCCAGCGTTTCCAATAAAGGTTATTAACGGCAATATATTCATCGGGATTCCAAAAGAATAAAAAATTCGGGATCGCGTTTTTGCAATCCCGAATTTTTTTTAGTCAATTAAGATATTGGTGGACCATATTCCGCGACAATTCTTAATATATCAAAACCTTCTGCAAAGGCAGTTTCAGCTAATGCGCCATGCCGGATCATAGTGGCACGAAGAAGTGAGGGATCAAAATAATATTTGTCGTGGTAAGTTTTATATTCTGCAAGGGCATCAATTTTTTTGTTGACATCATTTTCGTTCACTTCAACAAGAAAATGCGGGAAAAATCCATAGCTTGACCGGACGACATCAAATCCCAGCACTGTTGCACCGCGGTATGCACGTAAGGCTTCTTCAGTCACAACATTGTGATCCTGGTGAATATCTGCCCGTGTATGCACAAAAATCATATCAGGCTTGAAGTCTTTACGCAATTTGAGCAAATATTCAAGAATTTCCTGACGCATCACAGGGAATTTCCTTGTCTCAAATTTTTCGATAATAATCCTGTCAGCAGGAACACCCAGTACCTGTAAACTCGAAAGGTGTTCATCAACCACGTTTTTTAAACCCGGATTTTTCTGATTATCAGATAACGTGACGCAAAGAACATCGCTGCTGGGAAGAATATGGTGCATAAAAGCGCCGCATCCTAATTCAATGTCATCAGGATGAGCACCGACGAATAAGATCCGTTTGCCAAAAAATTTCATTATTTCCTGCAGCCTTTATTAATCAAAATAGATCGGAAGAGCACACGTCTGAACT
>CAZBRI010000354.1:0-3954 GCA_964494055.1 uncultured Anaerolinea sp. | reverse complement strand
CCATGCCACTGATCATTACACGGCTCTGAACCCTCTTTCCCTACACGACGCTCTTCCGATCTCCGCGGTTTTTTGGATTCCAGTCCTGATCTTTTAGCAAAATTTGACCAAATCCAAGGATAGCATTCATTGGTGTACGAATTTCGTGACTCATATTCGCCAGGAATAAACTCTTTGCCCTGTTTGCTGATTCTGCAGCCTCTTTTGCCGTGTGTAAATCAATTTCCATTTGTTTCTGCTGATTGATATCCTGAGAGACCCCAATGACACCAGCAGCTTTGCCATCTTCATCGAAAATCACATTGCCAATCGCCCGGATCCAGACTATTCGTCCATCAATCGGGCGTTTATATTGAAACTCAGCTTCGAAACGTTCAGTTTTTCCATTAAGTGCAGCCTCCATACGTTCATTAATACGTACTGCCATTTCAGGATTTACGATTTGAATTTGCTTATTAATATCTTGCTGGAGATCGTACCGGTAATCTGAATGGAATTCATCGCCCTGAATTTTTATCACTCTGTCAGATGAAATAAAAGCACCTGAACCATCCAGAGGAATGAACCAATATCCTGCATTCGCCAGCTCTAGTGCAGTATCCGATAGATTGTTGACCCTTCTCAGCTCCGCTTCGATCGCTTTACGCTGGGTAATGTCCCTGACCACACTCTGGATAAAAAGAATCTTACCATTTTCATCCCGGATCGCAGTCAGGCTCACCTCTGTATCGATCGTCTTCCCGCTCTTTGTTATAAAAGTTCTTTCGTAAAGCGGAACAATTTCGCCGTGTAAAACTGCCTGTAACATTGCATCGGCATGCTGCTGCTCATCATTAGGAACAATAGCTTTGTTTAAGGAATTTTTATTTTGATTGTATTCGTCAATGGTATAACCAATCATACTGAGTGCCTGCTGGTTAGCCTCCAACGCTTTACCATCCGGGGCAATCAAGAACACTCCATCATTCGATTTCTCAAATAATGCACGATATGTCGCCTCACTTCGTTCAATCGCTTCCTGAGATTTTTTTCGTTCAGTATTATCCAGCATGGTTGAACGGCTTTTTATAAACACCCCGTTACTGTCATAAATTGCTGTGGCATTAATTTCCACCGGGAATACAGTACCATCTTTTCGTCGTAGGGTGTACTCCAGGTTTTTTGCCAGACCATCTTTTGTAAATTGTAAAAATTCCGCACGGAATTTTGATAATTCTGCAGGAATTACGAGGTCTGAAAATTTCATTTTTCCAATCACTTCTTCATTTTCATATCCAAGCCAATTTAATTCAGTGGTATTGATGAATTGGAAGGTTCCAGATCCATCTACCGAGTGATAACCGGTAGGAGCATAATCATAAATATCCTGGAGCTCGGCTGTCCGCTCCTTTATCTTTTCTTCAAGGGAATTATTTAACTCTACTAACTTCTGTTGAGTCGATTTAAGATCATGAATATCTGTTGAGTTCACTAAAACAGAAGTTACATTTCCATTCTTGTCATGAATCGGCACAAAAGTAGTTCGGAACCAGCGCGGTCCACTTTTGACAAAGGAAATGGACTCATGGATAGTGCCTTTGTTCTCTTTGAAGACATTCTGGATACTATTAAATTGGGATTGAGCAACCTGAGGCGGAAAACATTCAAATAATGTTTTGCCGACAAAATCAGCTGGTTTTCCACCCAGCATTTTTGCACCAATATCATTAAGGTAAAGTAATCTTCCATTTTCATCAATGGAAGTAACAACCGTATCAAGACTTTCCATTAACACACGGTACTTTTCTTCATTTTCCTTAATTTCTATTTCCATTTGTTTTTGCTGGGTGATATCTCGAACGGTCATTACCGCTTCGTCTTCGAAATCACTTGCAACAACCCGGCCTTCAAATATCGACCATTCACCTCGAATATTTAGATTGTATTCAGTTGTTTGTAATTTTTTCTGTTCAAAAGCCTTATTGACAGCGGCGAGGATTATTTGACTTACTTCAGCGGGCAGTACATCATTGACTTTCTTTCCTATGAAATATTCAGGAGAAGAATATAATTTATTAGAGGCATTCCCGTGATAATCCAGCATAGTACCATCCCGGCTAATTCTAAAGAGCATATCAGGAATGGCATCAATCAGAATTTTGTTCCGGTGTTCGTTGCTGATCAGCTGTGCTTCTGCTTTTTTGAGATCGGTGATATCAAATCCAAATATTGCCAGTTGAGAAACATTTCCATCCTGACCAATTATGGGATTAATACTGTTCAGTATATAGCGGTCAAAAATAATATCTTCAAATCTAACCAATTTGCGGGACTGAACTACCGTCGAAATCTGTCGTTTTCTCAATGCAGCACTCTCCGGAGGGAGATGATCAAAAACATTTAGATTTTTGAATTCTTCAGGTGTCGTATTGAGAGACTCAAGTGTTTTAGAATTCGCAATTATGCCGGTTCCATCAGGTTTAATCAGAAAAATAGTTTCCGTGATTGTCTCAAGCAGAGCCCGCAGGGTTTCTTCGCTTTGACGTATGGCTTGCTGTGAGAGATAAGCATCAGTAATATCTTTGCCATTAATCACGATATTGATAACATTTCCATCCAAATCAAAAACAGGGTAGCAATTCAACTGAAAGCGAATCCCATCCCGGTTGTCTTCAAGTATGAGCGGTTTACGATTAGCGATTAACTCCTGCATCTTTTCCTGACGGGATTTTGCAAGGTCAGGCGGGAAAAAGCTATAAATATTTTTACCAATCATATCCTGCTTGGTAATTTTTAATCGTTCTGCGCCTGTTTTATTAACAGCTATCACAATGCCGTTGATATCAATTAAAAATACAGATTCTAGTGTGGCATCGAAAATTGCCTGTGTAGTGTCATTACTGATCCGTAAGGCTTCATCACTCTTTTTGCGTTCAGTAATATCTCGAGAAATACCAATCACCTGCAGCCGATCTTCTTCATCATAGGCTATGGTAATCGTTAATTCCGTTGGTATGGCGGTGCCATCCTTTCTTAGCTGGTCCAACTCAATTGGTAAATTCGATACTGTTCTTCCTTCCTGGAAATCAGCTATAAACTGTGAAAGAAGATTTTTTGCTTTTTCATAAGAGGCAGGGGTAAGAGCCTGGTACATCGTTTGCTGCATCACTTCTTCAGGAGTAAAACCCCGCATTTTTATTACAGAAGGACTGACATACATGAATTTTTGGCTCTGAGCGTCCATGACCCAAATTACATCATTCGCGTTTTCTGAGACCAATTTATAATTTTGATTTGTCTTATTCAGTGCTTCTTCTGCAAGACGGCGCCGTGTTATATCCTGCATCGTTCCAGCTGTCATAACAGGCTGGCCAGAACTGCTGAGAATAATATTACCTTTTGCATTCAACCACTTGATTTGATTATTGGAGTCCAGGATCCTGAATTCCACATCAAATGGAAGGCCGGAAATGACAGGAGATTCGAAAGCTTTAGCTGCCAGCTGCCTATCTACACTAACGATGCATTGCAGCATGACTTCAAAGGTTGGTTTAAAACCGGCCGGCTGTTTATCGAACAATATAAACATTTCATTCGACCAAAATACTGAACTCGATTGCATGTCCCATTCCCAGCTGCCAATCTGCGCAGACTGTTGGGCAAGTTTATATCTTTCTTCCGAAATAATTAATTCACGTTCTGTTTGAATTTGACTATTCCGTGTCCGGATGGCATCAATTCCAAAAGAAAGGTCATCTGATAATTCAGTTAATAACTCAACTTCTTCCTGCTGAAATGCGTATGGATCAGCAGAATAAAGCATGAATGCACCAATCGTTTTACCACTTACATTCAAAGGCAAGGCGATTGAAGAACCATAGCCGCGCTGGATGGCTGCAGCAAGCCAAGGGATAAATTCCGGGTCATTTTGGATATTTTGTGAAATGGCCGGAAGATTAGTTCTTATTGCTTTGC
>CAZBRI010000353.1:0-3955 GCA_964494055.1 uncultured Anaerolinea sp. | reverse complement strand
TGGAAATCGCCTCCAACTTCGGCCTGGGACAGACTGCATCCGTGCCGATCCGCGATACATTAAAGAACTTCCGGGCTGAAGTCGAAGCTCACATCCGTCTCGGCGTCTGCCCGACCGGTGTGTGTGAAATGGCTGAAGAAAAAGAATTGGTCATCTAGCCCTGCATCAAATACATACACAGGAAATATTCTGTCTTTCTTTCAGGAAATTATCCAGGGCAAGCCTGGGAACATAGCGAGGTACTCATGGTTCAAATAACGATCAATGGCAAGCAAATCGAAGCGCAGGAAGGAACAACGGTTCTTTCTGCTGCCAAACAGGCCGGTATAGATATTCCGACACTGTGCGCTCACAAGGAATTAACCCCATTCGGCGGCTGCCGCCTGTGTATCGTTGAAGTTCAGGGCTTCAGGGTCCCGATCGCATCCTGCACCCTGCCGGTCAGTAACGGCATGGTCGTCAACACCGAAACTGATTCATTGAAAAAATCACGCAAGTTCATCCTCTCGATGCTCTTCAGCGAAAGGAATCACTTCTGCCCGTTCTGCCAGGTCAGTGGCGGCGACTGCGAACTGCAGAACGCAGCCTATCACGAAGAAATGACCCACTGGCCCATGCAGCCCGGCTGGAACAATTACCCGGTTGATTCATCCCACCCATATTTTGTACTGGATAACAACCGCTGCATCCTGTGCCGCCGCTGTGTGCGTGCCTGCGGCGAGCTGGTGGGCAATTTTACCCTGACCATGGCCGAACGGGGCGCCTCCACCCTGGTGGTGGCAGACACCAATGTCCTGCTCGGCGAAAGCACCTGTATCAAATGCGGCACCTGCGTTCAGGTTTGCCCCACCGGTGCACTGATCGACCGCACCAGCGCTTACCAGGGACATGAAAGCGCCATGACCACCGTCAAATCGGTCTGCACCGGCTGTTCGGTCGGCTGCTCCACCAACCTGATCGTGCATGACAACCGCATCGTGCGGATCGAAGGAAACTGGGATGGCCCCGTCAATCACGGGATCCTTTGTGAACACGGCCGCTACGACCCGATGAACGAAACCCGCACCCGTCTTACCACCCCCATGGTGCGCAAAAACGGCACTCTCACCCCTGTCACCTGGGACGAAGCCCTTGGGCTGGTTGCAGAAAAACTGAAACCCCTGGCCGGCAAAGAACATGACGGCCTGGCTGCTGTTGCATCCACCCGTTTACCCATTGAAAGCCTGTCCATCTTCAAAGAATTATTTGCAGATGGTTTCAAGAGCAGCATGGTCACCAGCGTTGAAGAAGGCATGACAACCGCCGCTGTCAGCGCTGCTGCTGATAAGCATGGCCCGTTTGAAGGAAAACTGGATGTCCTGCGGAATGCAGACCTGGTGATGTGCATCGGTGCGAATGTCGCCCGCAGCCACATGGTGGCTGGCTTCATGGTCAAACGCGCCCTGCCAAAAGGCATGCGCATGATCAATATCGACCCTGAAGCTTCCGAGCTGAACGACCTGGCTGATATCTCCCTGAAACCAAAAACCGGCAGCGACCTGGCCCTGGTACGCGGTCTGACAGCCATCATCGTCAAAGACGGCATGGGCCGCAGCCCGCTGGCCCTGACAGATGCTGATAAAATGATCGCAGATGCCGTGAAGGAAAGCGGCTGCGACCTGGCAGGTCTGACCCGTGCCGCACACATGCTGGCGCAGTCCATCAGCCCGGTCATCCTGTTCGGGAAAGGTGTTACCGCCCAGCGTGATGAACAGCTGGTGGAAGCCTTACTGCAGCTGGCAAAACTAACCGGCGCAGTTGACTTTGAACGCTTGGGTATGCTCTCCGTCAAGGGCGAGGCCAACAGTACGGCTGCAGCTCAGCTCGGCCTGGAAAGCAAGTTCGCTCTCAACGGTGAAAAAGCCGTCTTCGCCCTGCTGGGTGATGATCATTTTTCCAAACGGCTCATGGAACGCATCAGCAAGGCTCCTTACCTTGTCGTTCAGGCAGCCTATGAATCAGACATGACAGCCAAAGCAGATGTCGTCCTGCCGGTGACGATCTGGTCCGAACAGGAAGGCCATTTCGTCAGCATGGACGGCCGTGTACAGGCTGCCGGCAAGGCAGTCAACGCCGCGGCAGGTATTCGTGATAACACAGCTGTGCTGGCTGAAATCGCCATGCGCATGAACATGCCGGTCAAACAGGATTGGCAGAAGACATTGAAGACTCGCAAGTCCAGCGTAATGCTCGACTGATGATATGCGGGAAGCGAGGTCCGGCAAATTCTTTCGTGATTTCGCTCCCAAGGAGATAAAAGAATGGCAAAACCAAAGATTGCATCAGACTGGATGTGCGGCTGCGCAGGCTGTCACATGTCGCTGCTGGATATGGATGAGAGAATATTACAGGTAGTTGAACTCGCTGACCTGCGGTCCACCCCCATTACGGATATGAAAGAACCGGATGAAAGCGGTGTGGATGTGGGCGTGCTGGAAGGCGGCATCAACAATACTGCCAACGAAGAGGTCGCCCGGAAATTCCGGCAGCGCTCCAAAATCCTGGTCGCCCTGGGCGACTGCGCCGTTTTTGGCGGCGTGCCTGCCATGCGCAATTTCTGCGGTGTGCAGGAAGCCCTGCAGCAGGCTTACGTGGATGCTCCGAGTAACGAGCCGGGAAGCCAGATCCCGAATGACCCCGAACTCGCGTCCATGACCAAAACCCGCGCCCTGCACGAAGTGGTGCCGGTGGATTACAACGTCCCCGGCTGCCCGCCGGATGCAGATGTGATCTTTTACGTCCTGGCTGAACTGGCACAGGGCCGCAAACCTGAATTAAAAGATGAACTCCTGCACTGGCACTAGAACAAGGTGAAATTATGAGCGCACAAAAAATTACGATCGAACCAGTCACCCGTATTGAAGGGCATGCCAAAGTCACCGTCCATATGAAGGACGACGGCTCGGTGGAACACGCCTATATGCATGTCAACGAATTCCGCGGGTTTGAAAAATTCTGCGAAGGCCGGCTGTATTTTGAAATGCCGCAGATCACCCCGCGTATTTGCGGAATCTGCCCGGTAAGCCATCACCTGGCAGCCGCCAAAGCCAGCGACGCCCTGACAGGCCAGACTCCCCCGCGTCCAGCCAACCTGCTGCGTGAATTGATGCACATGGGTCAGATGATCCAGAGTCACGGCATGCACTTCTTCGAGCTGGCCGGCCCCGACCTGCTGCTTGGGTTCGATGCTGCCCCCGAGATCCGCAACGTGGTGGGTCTGATCGGTGCCAACCCCGAGCTGACAGTTAAAGCCGTTATGCTGCGTAAATTCGGGCAGGAGATCATCCGCACACTGGGCGGGCGGCGCATCCACCCCAATTTTGCTGTGCCGGGCGGTGTGAATAAAGCCCTGCAAGCCTCCGAACGCGATACCATCCTATCCGGTGCCGATGAAGCCATTGCCACCCTGAACGCCGGGCTGCAGATCATGAAGGATTGGGCAGACAGGAACATGGAGGACATCAACAAGTTCGCAGTCTTCCCCACCGGTTACTTCGGCCTGGTCACCCCATCCAACTCCCTGGAGCTTTACGATGGCGACATCCGCCTGATCAACAGCGCCGGAAAAGACCTGGAACGCTTCCCGGGTTCCAATTATCTCGACATCATCGCCGAGCATGTTGAGCCCTGGTCCTACCTCAAATTCCCGTATTACAAAGCCATGGGTTACCCTGCCGGTGTTTACCGCGTTGGACCACTCGGCCGTTTGAATATCGCTGACCAGATCGACACCCCGCTTGCCAATGCAGAACTTAAAACCTTCAAGTCCATCAACCCCGGCCGGCCGGTTGAAAACACACTTTATTACCATTATGCCCGCCTGATCGAAGCCTTATTCGCGGTGGAAAGAGTCAAAGTATTGTAGATCGGAAGAGCACACGTCTTGAACTCCAGTCACCTGAAGCTATCTCGTATG
>CAZBRI010000352.1:0-3966 GCA_964494055.1 uncultured Anaerolinea sp. | reverse complement strand
CACCTGATGCGCGGCATGTACAGCCCGTGCGGTACCATGCAGGCTGCCGGCGGTTCATACCAGTGGCTGCGGGACACTTTTTGCCAGCAGGAGAAAGATGCAGCTGAAAAGCTGAATATCAGTCCCTATGAGCTGATGAATCTCCAGGCTGAGAAATCCTCCCCTGGCGCGAACGGCCTGGTGTACTTTCCCTACCTGCTTGGTGAACGTGCCCCGCGCTGGAACCCTGACGCAAGAGCGGTCTATTTCGGCCTGAGCATGGGGCATACGCGGGCTGACATCATCCGCGCCACACTGGAAGGTATTACGCTGAATTTGAAGGTAATCCTGGATGCATTCCGGCAGCAGGGTGCCCGGATCGAAGCGATGCGGGTGATAGGCGGCGGCGCAAGCGGCCGCACCTGGCGGCAGATCATGGCAGATATTTACGGAATCCCCATCCGCCGCCCGGCCCTGCTGGCGGAAGCCACTTCATTCGGCGCAGCCCTGGCTGGCGGGATCGGCATAGGCATGTACAAGGATTGGAGCCTGGCTGAAACGCTGACCCCGATTGTAGATGAGATTCAGCCTAATAAACAGCTGGCAGCCCGGTATGAAAAACTCTACGACTTCTTCAACCGGGCTTATGATGTTTTTGAACCTCTCTATCAAGAGGCTGCCTCACTTTAACCTTTTGAAAACAAGAGCCCCGGAACTTCGCATAGCCATTTTAATTTAGTCAAATAAAAAAGCAGGCACGGATGTCATTCCCGCGCCTGCTTTTCTTCAATTCAAGCTTAGCCCGGGCAGAAAAGTACCTCCACGTAGTTCACATCCGAATAAATCCGGCTGCCGGCACCGTACTGCGCTTCGATCCAGTATTGTATCGTGCCATTCCCGCCATTCAGGTTGGGGTAGGCTGTGTGCAGCTTGGGATCCATGATCTCCAGGCTGTAAGATCCGCCGCCGAGCGGGTTCATCGGGAATATCTTCTCGGTGCCGGGGTTGTTGGATCCGCCGGAGTACAGCCAGTGAACGATCACAGCGCTGACCCTGGATGGATTGCTGACCTGTGCTGTGACTGTCAGCGTGTTCTCCCCGCAGCCGGTGACATAATAGACTGTGTTGGCTGATGCATGGCCGGTTGGCTTTTGCGGGGCTGCTGGCGGAACTGTGCTGGTGATGACCGGCAGCGGTACAGGAGTGACAACAACCGGCGGAACGGGCAGGGTGGCAATGACCTTGGTTGGAATGATCGGTTGATCTGCGAGGCAGGGCTGAAGACCGATGGAAGCCTCGCTGCTGCTGGCGTAAAATTCCTTGCTGGCATTCATCATCTGCACTGTATAGAGAAGCAAGCCGGCTGAATAACCCAGCGAAGATGTGTCGAGTTCGTTGGTATCCAGCTTAAGGTTGTAAGCACCGCCGCCAGCCGGCATGAGGGCAAACATACCCAGCTCATGGCGTCCGCCGGCTGCATCCTGCAGGCTGACGAAGAGGGTGACTTCCACGGCACCGCTGTCATCCGCCGGGTAGGCTTCGAAATTGATCAGGGTCGATTGTGTGTCGCATTTTCCATAATTTGCCGGGTTGGGGCTGGCACCGGTCTTGATCTCGATTGCGCTGCCCGGTACCGGGTTCTGCGGCTGTGCTGTTTCAACAGTGGGAGAAATTTCTATTGCAGGCGTGTTCTTATCATCCTGCGCAGCAGATGGACAGTTCTGTGTGCTCTGACCGGCTGCATCCGTCACGCACACCTCTGTGATCCCGGATAGCATGCTGTTACCAGCCTTGTCATAAGCGCGGGATTGAATAGTGTACAGTCCGGCTGCGGATGGATTCCAGTTGGTCTCCAGCTGTGCCAATCCGGGAGCCGTTGGAATGGTGGATATTTTTACCCCATTGACCAGAACATCAACCCATCCTTCACCACCGCTGCCGCTGACACTGACCTTGATTGGCATGGGTGCGAGCGGGATGACGGAACCTGTGCGGGGCTGATCCACCCAGGTGCGCAGTGTGCCGCTTGTGCTGGCTGTGACAGGCATGCTGCAGGATGTGATGAGCAGGCAAAGAATGGTAATAACTACGAGAAGCCTGGAGGATGAACCGTATTGTGTTTTCATAATATTCCTCAGTTATTCAGGTTACCGTTCGCGGGTGACACTGACGTGCGCGGTTACCTGGCAGTAGGTTTCGGATGTACCCGCGCCATCCAGGTGAATTTCTTCACTATATAGAAGCCAATTTTCCAGGCTTGTCCCAAGCAGGGTGTAACGCATGGTACACATGTCATCATAGGTATTCTCAGCAGCTCCAAACCAGTGATCATCGGTTTCCATGGCCGAGAACATCAAGTTTACATCCTGGTGCGGATCAGTAACGATCACATCCAGGAAATTGTTATTCCTGCCGGAAAAGCGCGGTAGTGGCGGGAAATTCATAAAGGTCATGTTGGCAAGGTTGTACGCACCTTCACGCATGGTCTGGCTTGCGGGCAGAGAGCCTTTTTCCAGCCATCCGGTGGATGGTCCGCCGTCTGCCAGCAGGTGAATGGTCACTTCCAGGTCAGTATCCCGCGCGGGCGGGATGATCCACGAATCGCCTTCATCATCCACCGGTCCGAGAATGAGGTTATCAAAGGATATATGGATGAGGACCGCGCTTGGGCAGCCCGGGGTGTCATAAGTGAGCAATTCGCTGGGCTCTGAAAGCCTGCCTGACATGACAGCCTGCACGCTGTAGTTGATGCGCTTGCCGCAGGCCGGGCTGAGGTTTGCAAGGGCGAATTTTCGGCTGGAGGGGTGAACATCCCGCTGGAAATATGGCAGGCTGATACCGCTGGCAAGGTCTGTAATGCGAGCTGTGACAAGGTAGCCTGATAACCCGGCTTCCGTGTAAATGCTTGCCCCGGGTGACCAGTCCCAGTACAGGGTGTTCTGACCGACGCCAAAGACACCTGAGAGCATGCAGGAGAGGTAATCGCCGAAATGACCTGGTATATCGAAACCGGCATATTCATCGCAGGCATCCAGTGTATTGGCGATACGCAGATTTGAGGGTGCAGGCAGGTGGAACAGGACTTCAGCCGGCGGGAGGAGCAGCTCGAGCGTGGTGCCGCCACAGGCAGAACTGCCGGATGAGATACAGTAGCTCATGCTGAACCCGGGTGTGTTTGAGCTTGCCGCGTTGAGTGTCCGGCCGTCCCAGCTGGTATATGGTTCAGAGAGGTTGACTGCGCCAAGGTCGATGCTGAATGGACCGGTGTAACCGCGGCATTTGAGCAGAAGCGTTACCGGCGCATTACCGGGGTGACCGCCCAATAAGAACTGCCCATGATTTGGCAGACCGCTGCGGACAGGGTAACTGAGTCCGTCTGCATCGGGGGCAATATTACCGGGTTCATGGGCGGGAAGACGATCGATCGGGCCGCCATCGACAGAATAATAACAGTAGATACCATCAAAATAGCGGGTAGTTTGCAGGGTCAGGATGGAGAGAGAAAGATCGACAGGTGAGAAACCTGCCGGAACCGGGGGCGGGGCGCATGATCCTGGGACTTCCACCAGCTGCAGGGATGATCGTCCCTCGAGAGTGCCGCTGATAGCAGCAACCAGGTAATAATAACTGCCGGTGGCAGCGATATGGTCGGTATACCGGGTGGTATTGGCCGGCAGGCTGGTCAGCAGGTTTAATGATGATTCACCGGGTGCACGGCGATAAAGCCGGTAAGATGTCTCATCCGTTCCATCTGTCCAGACCAGCTGAACAGTGTTACAGGCGGATGGATCAAGCGTCAGCCAGCCTGGGGAGGCCGGGGAACCGGGGATGGGAATGGGCGGTACACCAGAACCGGGCGGAACAACCGGCACGGGTGTGACGGCCGGCGGAACCGGTGTAACGGCAGTGGAACCTCCTGCTGGCGGGGTGACACCGGAAGGCGGGGATGCTGGAACAGGCGACGGAGACGGTCGCGTAGATGGTCCA
>CAZBRI010000351.1:0-3968 GCA_964494055.1 uncultured Anaerolinea sp. | reverse complement strand
AGATAGCTTCAGGTGACTGGAGTTCAGACGTGTGCTCTTCCGATCTGTATCTTTTTCCTGCATTGTTTTTTCAATTAATTTATGAATATCATTTTGTACAGAAATATCAGGACACCGTACATCACTTTTCTCAGCTATCTCAAATCGGTCCTTGTATGATAATTGATCAAATTTTCCATCTATCCCGCCAATAGATCTTACATAGCCGCCAACAATAATTCCGAATTGAAGTAATAATTCTTTACATATTGCCCCAAGAGCCACGCGCATCGTGGTCTCCCGCGCGGATGATCTTTCTAAAGCTGGCCGTAAATCGCGGAAGCCATACTTCACTGCCCCGGTGAGATCAGCATGCCCTGGCCTGGGTGCTGTAAAGGGCGGAATGTTTTTATTTTTCCATTTCAAATGATCTTTATTTTCAACCATAATGGAAATTGGTGCACCGGTAGTTACGCCTCCCATGATACCGCCAAGGATAACAGCCTCATCCTTTTCAATTTTCATTCTGCCGCCAGATCCAAAACCCTGCTGCCGCCTGGAGAGCTCATGATTAATTTGTGCTTCATCAACATGAAGTCCGGAAACCATACCATCCAAAATTCCTACTAATGCAGGGCCGTGAGATTCACCAGAAGTAAAAAAACGAATTGACATCCAGCCTCCAAAAAATAATTATAAAGATCAAGCCATTAACCTGAACATGACATCCCTGGGAGCAGGTCGGCCGGTCCAAATTTCGAATGAAAGAGCAGCTTGTTCAACAAGCATGCCGAGACCATTACGAGTGCCTAACCCATTTGCACGAGCCTGATTTAGTAATAAAGTCTCTCGAGGATTATAAATTAAATCGTAAACCAGCAATTCTTTGTTTCGAATTAAATCGAGTTGAATAGGTGAACAATCAACATCAGGTACCATGCCAACCGGCGTTGTATTGACCATTATTGAACAGAGGTTAAGGATTTCAGGTATATGATCATTCTCGATCATAAACACCCTTTCCTGCTCAATTAAATGATTAAAATAAATACACAACTCTTTAACTTTTTGAAAATTTCGGGACGTAACATAAATTTTCCAGTTATTTTCCAGGAGGGAATAAATAATCGCTCTGCTCGAACCACCACTTCCAATTACCAGGGCTTTACGGTTCGCTAAATTGCCCAAAAGACATTTAGATAAATCCGCATAAAAGCCGGACCAATCGGTATTATCACCGACTAATTCTGTATCGCTTAAATAAAGAGTGTTTACAGCGCCAATTTTAACGGCAGAGTCTGTTAAACGATCAACAAATTTGATAACAGTTTGTTTGTGAGGTATGGTGACATTCAATCCAGATATGTCTTTTCTTCGTAAAAGCTCAATTATTTTTTCCAATTCAATCGGATTTTCAGGATTTGCAGGAAATAATTTATATTCTCCTTCAATGCCCAGCGCTCGCAATGCTCCATTCTGCAATTTTGGAGAGTAGCTATGTGAAACAGGAAACCCCACCAAACCTAGTGTGATCATCAGAGTGTTTCCAAAACATCAAAATAATTTGGGAATGTCTTTGAAACACATCCGGGATTTTCGATTGTCACGCCATCAAAACGTAACCCTATAAGTGAAAATGCCATAGCCATTCTGTGGTCGTTATAAGTATTAATAACTGCCGGCTTTAATTCTGAGCACGGATATACCACCATGCCATCCTGGTTTTCACCTACTTTAATACCAAGTTTTCGTAATTCATTACAAGTAGCGCTGATCCGATCGCTTTCCTTAACTCTTGCAGAAGCAATACCAGAAATATGTGTTGGAGAAGAAGCAAATGGAGCTAACACTGCAAGCGTCTGGGCCGTGTCCGGGATATCACTCATGTCGATGGAAATCCCATTCAGTATTCTTTGCGTGTCGAATGTTACGGATATTCCGTCAGTTTGATCCTGAACTAAAGCTCCCATTCTATTCAAAACATCGAGAAATTTAATGTCTCCTTGAATGGATTCCCTGGAAATATTTTTCACCTTCACAGTTCCACCAACAATAGCAGCGGAAGCGAAAAAATATGAGGCGGCAGAAGCATCCGATTCAATTATGAATTTGTCTTTTTGTTGATACTTACCAGGACTAATTTTAAAATATTGATAACCATCTCTATATACATCAACACCAAACTCTTTCATCATTGAAAGCGTCATGTCCACATATGGTTTTGAGTTCAAATCTGTCGTGACAAAAATTTCAATTGAATCTTTTGCATAAGGGGCCGTCATCAACATTGCTGATAAAAATTGGCTGGAAATATTTCCAGAGATTTCTGTTCTTCCACCGGCCAATCCTTTTGAATGAAACCGAATTGGCGGGAAAATATTTTCAGAAACAATCATTTTACTTGAGATAGCGGATTCAATTTCTGCACCTAGCTGCCTTAATGAAATTACCAGGTCGTTTATCGGCCTCTCTCTCATACGCTGATCCCCATCAAGCGAGTATTCTCCATGACCCAGTGTCAAAAAAGCACTGAGAAATCTCGCCGCAGTACCAGCGTTCCCGATAAATAATTCAGCCTGGCCGCTGGGAATTATGCCATTGCAGCCTTGGATAATTATTTTTTTTGATTCAATATCAAGATTTACAAAAAAACCTAATTCTTTTAGTGCATTCGCAAAATAGATTGAATCGTCTGAAAATAGTGCATTTTCTAAGCTGCAACTACCGCTTGCAAGGCTTGCAATCAACAACGCCCTGTTTGTTATCGATTTAGAGCCAGGTACACTGACAACGGCGTCCAAATTCCGCCTGATAGGTTGTATTATTTTATTGAGCATTTACTTTATTCCGCTGCCCATCAGTAAATTGTATTTTTCCTGGGCAGAAATCAAACTGGACTCAATAGTATCAAAATCATTCTCAGAGATTGCCGAAATAAACACTGCCAATTCCTCCTGAAATTTTTCGAGATTTACGAGCAGATTATCTCTATTCGTCATGATGACACCCAGCATCATGCTAGAGGGAGTTCCTGCCAATCTGCTGGCAGATCGGAAGCCCGGTCCGATAAATTCTGCAACGCTTGGCTCAGTTGACAGTGCAAGAATGCTGGATATTATAAAAGGCAGGTGACTTGTGGAAGCTAATATTCGGTCATGTTCTATTGGCGAAAGAGTGATTAGTTTTCCACCAATCGCTGAGATGATTTGATAAACAATTGATAGAGCCCGCGGGCTGGTCCGATTTAAGGGAGTAACAATAAAAGGGGCAGAATAATAAAGTGTCCTTTCTGCATTTTCTATTGAAAGCTTTTCCTTACCACAAATAGGATGACAGCCGATTGGATCAAAAATTGGAGGCAGTTTTTCCATCTTTTTGATTATTTCTACTTTTGTTGAGCCGATATCCATCACGATACAGGGATTTTGGCAATTCTGAGGAAATTTTTCTAAAATATTCAGAATTTGCTCAACCGGAGTACATAAAATAATTAAGTCGGATATTTGAAAAATATTATCGATATCTTCCTCGACACGATCAACAATATTTTGTGAGATCGCAATTTCTCTGGTTTTTGGGTCAGGGTCAATACCAAGCAGAGAGAAACATTTTCCCCTGAGGGCCAGAGCAAGCGAACCACCCATCAAACCTAAACCTACGATGGTAATCTTTGTTTGGCTGAGTAATATTTCTTCTTCAGGTTTCATGGTTTCTCGATAAATTTTGATTTTTCTGTAAATTATTTATACAGCAAGCTTTCGATCAACAGCTTCTGCAACTGCTTTGATTTGCTTCACCAACTTTGAAAAATGTTCAGGTGTTAATGATTGCCGGCCATCGGAAAGTGCATGGGCCGGGTCATTGTGTACTTCAATGATAAGTCCATCCGCTCCTGCAGCGATAGCAGCTTTTGCTATAGAAGCGACATATGCGGAATCGCCAGTAGAGATCGGAAGAGCACACGTCTGAACTCCAGTCACCTGAAGCTA
>CAZBRI010000350.1:0-3974 GCA_964494055.1 uncultured Anaerolinea sp. | reverse complement strand
TCCAAAACGCCGGGATCTGTCTGCAGTGAAATAGGAGCACCGCTGGCAGTGATGGATAATAATCCATCCACTTTTCCGCGCGGGGGAAAGGCAAAACCTTCAAAATCTACCCAAACAACCTGCCCATCCTGGTGCCAGGCTGCGATCGGTATTCTTTCATTGACGGTCACCAGCACATTATTCGGTATATTTACTTCAACCTGAACCGAAGACACATCCGGGAAGGCAGCCATGATATTTGTCTGGATCTGGGCAGGATTGAGAACCGCGGCGGATTGGTTAAAGATGCCAAGTACATTTTGAATGTCCTGGGTGCCAATGCGTTGATTACCCGTAATTTGCGCATCGTGCACAATGAATGGGTCATAGTTTAACATAAAATAAAGATCAGCGAAACAGAATAAGACTAATAATATGGATATCCAGCGCGGCCCATATCTGAATTTTGGCAGTGAAAATGAAATTTTTGATCGCTGGTCAGCTGCCTGCATCGCCTTGTTGTAGCCATAAGGCGTACTCATGGCAATATTGTATGATCTATCCCTCGGAATCCTGGATACTGTTGAATTTGTTTTTGTTTTATCAGTCCAGCCGAATCTTAATTTACTGGGGGATTCAGGCTCAGGACCAGAGCGGACCCTGGGCGCATTTTTTTGCGCTGCTAATTCTTTTTGCCTGAGCTCTTCCTGTTTTCTGCGCCTAATCGCTTCTGCGCGGGTAATTGTTGTGCGGTCTGGGCTCATAGATCACTCCGGAAGTGATGGGTAGTACGGCTATTTTCATTTTTTCGTTCAACTGCAAGTTCGATCAAACGGTCAACCAGTTCCTGGTAGGACATTCCGCTCGCATTCCACAATTTTGGATACATACTGATTTTTGTAAAACCGGGTATGGTATTGATCTCATTCAAGAATATCTCACCGCTCTGCTGATCCAGCAGAAAATCGACGCGCGCCATGCCGCAGCAATCTATGGCTTTGAAGGCCTGAATAGCATATTTCTGAATATCCTTTACCTGCTTCTCGCTCAGCTCAGCTGGAATGCAGAGGCGGGAGTTATCGGATATATATTTTGCGTCGTAGGAGTAAAAATCAGCTCCCGGGATAATTTCGCCGGGGATGGAAGCCTGCGGCTGATCATTCCCGATGATGGATACTTCGATTTCTCTCGGGTTGGATATGCCCCGTTCGATCAAAATTCTCCGGTCAAAACGGGCCGCTTCCTGTAAACCTTCGGCCGCATCACTCCGGGTGCGGCACTTGGTCACACCGACTGATGAACCGAGATTGGCTGGTTTGATAAAGAGCGGGTAGGGTCCCAGCGCTTCAGCCTGCCCAATAATCTGTTCCATATCTTTTTCGATCCTGGAACGGAGAACCGTTATTGATTCGACAACCGGTATATGGCATGCGATCATGACACTTTTAAAGACACCCTTGTCCATCCCGACCGAAGAACCGGTAATTCCGGCACCAACATAAGCTGCACCGGCCATTTCAAAAAGCCCCTGGATGGAACCGTCTTCACCGTAAGTCCCATGGATGACCGGGAAATAGACATCTACAGGGATGACCTCCCTGACCTGGCTTTCCGGGCCGAAAACATACAGGCCGGGTTTTGATGGGTCAGGAAAGATACCGGCAGGGACCAGGCCTTCTGTATTTCCCTGTTCAAAGGCTGATAATACGTTTTTTCCGGTCAGCCATGCGCCTTCATGCGTGATCCCAATTTCGATCACATCATATTTTTCCTGGTCGAGTACAGATAACACTGAGCGTGCAGACATGAGTGATACCTCATGTTCACCAGACCGGCCTCCAAAGAGGACTGCAATACGTAACTTGGCTGCGTTCAATGTCATGCCCATTCACCTTTTAATTCGACTTCAAGTTCAAGCTTGATCCCGGATTTTTGTAAAACAGTATTTTGAATATGCTCGATAAGCATCCGAATATCGCTGGCTTTTGTATCGCCATGATTGATAATAAAATTAGCATGGATCGTGCTGATCTCTGCATTACCAATTCGAAAACCCTTCAACCCGGCGTCTTCTATCAGCTTGCCGGCGTGCTGACCCATAGGATTCTTGAACATGGACCCCATGCTGGCGCCTGCCGGCTGGGTGGTTTTGCGTCGTTCTGTGTATTCTGCGATCTTTTTCTTGATCGCCTCTTCTGAATCTTGCTTTAGCGCAAACTCTGCCGAAATAATAACAGATGGAATGCTGCTGTGTTTCAGAATACTGGTGCGGTAACCATACATTAATTGTTCAACGGTCATCCATTGTGAACCGCTCTTGGTCATAATTTCCGTGCGAAGTAAATTTGCCGCTACATCACTGCCAAATGCTCCGGCATTTCCATACACAGCCCCGCCGACAGTTCCGGGTACTGTTGCAGCCCATTCAAGGCCTGAATAGCCTTTGGCTGCACAGCGATGTGCAAGATTGGAAAAAACTTCTCCAGAGGCAGCTGTTATATACAGTATTGGTTCCGTGTGAAAGACCGTCTCTTTTGCCTTGTTCAGAATAACCAGGCCGCGTATACCATTATCTGAAACCAGGATGTTTGAACCGCTTCCGATCACTGTTAATTCCAGGTCAGCATCCCAGCATGCATTGACAGCGAATTTTAATTCATTGGCGTCTCGAACTGTTACCAGGAGATCGGCGGTTCCGCCGATTCTTGCAGACGTATGCTGTGACAGGGAAACATTTTCCTGCACAGGGTCCTTTAGAAAATTCTGTAACTTCGAAACGATACTGTTTTGCATTTTAAGCTTTTTTTCCTGCGATCAACTTGCAGCTAGTGACTGACAACGGCACGATCATCATTTGTAAACTGCTGCAGAATTGCAGCGCTGATTTGATCAGCGTCTCCGGCGGACATTACGATCAAGACATCACCAGGTTTCAGGTCAGTCAGCAGGTAAGAAGTGATTTCTTTCAAACCTGCCATAAAATGGGCCGCTTTGTGCGCCATGGCTTTAACAACCTGGAGAGAGGAAAAGTCCTGTACCGGTTCCCGTGAGGCATAGACTTCACTGACTATGACTTCATCAGCTTCAACGAAGGATTCAGCAAACTCATTGAAAAGTGTTTGCGTTCTGGAATAGGTGTGAGGCTGCCAAACAACGACAATTCTTTTAGCCGGATACCTGGCTCTTGCAGCATCCAGGGTGGCACGGATCTCAGTCGGATGGTGCGCGTAGTCATCAATGATGATTACTCCTTTCGCTTCTCCCTTGATCTCAAACCGGCGTCCTGTGCCGGTAAATTTGCTGAGTGAAACAGCCGCGTCGCGGATGGAATAACCTGCCAGGCTGATGACACCCAGGGTGGCAAGGGCATTCCGGACATTGTGCAGCCCCGGGACCCGAAGCTGAATCCCGGAGACATGATCTGATCCTGATAATAACCGCGTAACAACATTGAATGTGAAACCGCCGATATTATTAGCCATCACATTTTGGGCCAGGATCCACTCACCAACTCCGGTCTTTGGGTTTTCAGCAATTCGGTAACCGATGACCCGTTTTCCCATATAGCGGGCTTCCTGTGCTAATTGAGAAGCGCCAAAATCCTCAATGCTCGTAATCAGGGCGCCGTCATTCGGGATGAGTTTTACAAAATCGCGGAAGGCATCGTAAAATTCCGCCGGGGTGGGGTAAATATCCGGGTGATCATGTTCAATATTGGTGACGACAGCATAACGCGGTTTCAAGCCAAGGAACATACGGTCATATTCATCTGCTTCAATCACGAATGCTTTGCCGCTGCCGGCATGTGCATTTACGCCGAAATTTTGTGAGACACCGCCGATGATAAATGAAGGATCTGCGCCGAGGTGGTACAGTGTCCAGGCGATCATGGCGGTTGTGGTGGTTTTTCCGTGTGTTCCAGCCACAGCGATACCGTCTTTATCCGGGGGAGATCGGAAGAGCACACGTCTGAACTCCAGTCACCTGAAGCTATC
>CAZBRI010000349.1:0-3986 GCA_964494055.1 uncultured Anaerolinea sp. | reverse complement strand
CAGGTGGTAAACACCGGGCGACCACAGGTGGTAAAGTCTACCCCGGCCAATGACACAGGAACAATGTAAAGGTACTGTAAAGGGAATAAAAATATTTCAAAAAGATCTTATGGCTTATGGGGGGCAGGAAACAAAGCTCGAAAGCAGTCTGTTTCCTGATAAAATATGACCGTGAAGATATTTTATACATCTGTCAGCGGTTATTTAAGGGAGTGACAATTTGAAATTCAGATTTCGAACCCCATCATTGAGGAAAAGCATTGCAGCCCGCACTTCCCCCACCCGCATCATCAAGAATGCCCTCGGCCTGCGTGCCCCGCGGGGGTTTGGCTGGATCACCAATCCCAAAAAAGCCATTTACAACCGTGTATATAACCGCACAACCTTTGGGGTGGATGATCTCCTTCAGGAAGGCAGCAAATCAGGCGGGTGTTTTTCAATTTTAATGATGTGCGCGATATTATTTGGAACGTTAACTTACCTGGTATAAAAATACTCTGAACATAACGCAGCTAATATCAGCTCATTATTATCAGAGTAAATTAATGCATTATTTTTCTCTTACTCCGCCTGTTCCACCCTCACTTCGGGAAAGAATTGGCGTACGGTGCCTTCAACCCAGCCGTGAAGGGTGGATGGGGAGAGCGGGCAGCCGAGGCAGGCACCTCCAAGATGGACTTTCAATACTTCTCCATCAAACGAGACAAAATCAACAGCCCCGCCGTGGAATTGTTCAATATAGGCACTTACCTGGCTCAATAATACCTTTAATTGTTCTTCTTTTGGACTTACTACCGGTGTCGTCATAATCGTTGCTCCATACCCCAGTGGCGGGGTTTTGTCCTGAACACCCTTGCGGATCATCGCCTTGACCTGTGACTGCCCCTCTGCCCAGCGTGCGGATACAGATCGTGCAAGACGGTCGATCACGAGAGCGGAAGTTTGCGGGTGTTTTTCTCGAAGTGTACGAAGATCTTCTCCGCACAGCATTAACACCTCGCAGTTTGACGAACAAATGACAGATGAACTATAAACCTCATTTCCCAAAACTGCGGACCAGCCAAAGACATTCCCGGGGAAAAGACTGTTCAGCCGAATCTGCTCGCCATCATAAGGCTTATAGATGATCTCTACCTTTCCTGTTGTCAGCAGGTATAAGCAGGTGGCTTTCTCTCCCTGTTCTATGATCACCGCTCCGACTCCGAATGTGCGAACGTGGAACAACGGTGCGATGATCTTTAGATCAGCGCTTCCAAGGTCTTTAAATAACGGAAATCGAATCAGTTTCTCAAGCATCGTTAAAATAATAACCCCTCCGGTATAAAATCATATAGTGGCAAACTTCCTTGAAACAGGCCCAAATATTCTCAGATTAATATGACATTTGTTGAGTTTTAATCAATCATTTCAGTATATACTTTGATAATTCCCAAAGGAGAATGCAACCTTTTTGTTCCTGGTTCATCTAATTATATGTCAGATCAATTGAAAGAAATTTCGATCGAAAAGTTGAAGAATGGCGATCGTGCAGAGTTTGTGAGTTTGGTGGATGCTTATTCTCCTTCAATTTACCGCCTGGCACTCAGAATGCTGGGTGTCGAACAGGATGCCGAGGATGTCCTGCAGATCACCTTTATAAAGGCACTCCAGCATATCCAGGAGTTTGAAGGACGATCCAGCATTTCAACCTGGCTGTACCGTATCGCAGCCAATGAAGCCCTGATGTTTCTTCGCAAGAAGAAGCCGACCGTTTCACTGGATTTTGATGCAGAAGATGGTGATGGCGAAGTTCAAGCGCCGCGGGAATTGGCGGATTGGAGCAAACTGCCAGAAAGTGGATTGCTGGACGAAGAAGCCGGCCGGTTGTTGAATGATGCTGTAAATGAGCTGCCGGCAAAATTGAAAGTTGTTTTCCTGATGCGCGATATTGAAGGTTTGTCCATCCGGGAGACTGGTGAGGCGTTGAATTTAACTGAAACAACAGTAAAAACCCGGCTGCTGCGTGCCCGTTTGTTTCTTCGAGAAAAGTTATCCGTTTATTTTGCTGAAAGAATCCGTGAGGAGAATTAGTATGGCAGAACACAAACATAATGAAAATTGTAAAGCCCTGCTTGGGAACCTCTCGAGCTTTATAGATGGCGAACTGGATGATAATCTGTGCCAGGAATTGCAGAAACATATGCAGGGTTGTGAAAATTGCCGGGTTGTCTATGATACCCTCACCCGCACAATATATTTATACCAGGCGAACGAACGGGAGCATGAGCTTCCCGACGATGTTCGCGGCAGGCTGTTCAGTTCCCTGAAACTGGATGACCTGATCAAACCTGCAGCATAGCGTGATCCAATGGAAAGTGAGAATAAGGATACAAGTAACATTCCAACTAAACCAGTAATCGGTGACCGGATCGGTAAACGTCCAGTCCGCATCGGTGAACCATGCCCGCGCTGCGGGTTGGGAATTCTGGATTACAACGGCATGCTGGACCTGGAATGCCCGGTTTGTGCATTCACTGAAGGACCCGGCGGCGGTTGTACCTGATGAGTTAATACGCCATCCCGTGCGGGTGGTTTATAAAATTGACAATTTAAAGGATAATTATGGAAAAACTACTTTCGGATGACCTGGTTGTACAGATCCGGCAGCTATTTGAAAAACTCAGCAATCCGGTTCATGTCTTTTTATTTGTTTCTAAGGATAAAGCCGAACCCTGTGAGCCAACTCAGCAGCTGCTGGAAGAATTGATCCCTCTTTCAGGGAGCCTCAGCCTTTCTGTACATGATATGGATGTTGAAGCGGACCTGGCAAAACTCTATTCAGTGCAGAGAAAAGCTCCGGCAATCATCATCGCTGCAAAGGATGGGGAGCAGATCACAGATCTCGGTATCCGCTACCTGGGTGTACCATCCGGGCACGAATTCAGCACGCTGATCCAGGACATCATCCTGGTCTCCGGCAGGGATTCCGGCCTGTCTCCGCAGGTACGAAAATATATCCAGGAGCTCAAGGAGCCACTGCATCTGCAGGTGTTCGTCACCCCTACCTGACCTCACTGCCCGCGAGCCGTGCTGCTCGCCCACCAGATCGCCATTGAAAACCCGGCCATGATCCTGGCTGAAGGTGTCAGTGCCCAGGAATTTTATGAATTATCCGAAGAGTACCAGATCAGTTCGGTTCCCGATACCATTATTAATGACGGAAAAGGGCGTGTCCTGGGTGCAGTGCCGGAACAAAATATGCTGGCTGAATTGATGAGAACACAGGTAAAATAAATTATTATGCTGCCTGAAAAGAATGCAAATCCAAAAAAAAACAGCCCGGTAAGCACTCAAAATATTATCCTGTTCATGATAGGGATAGGTTTGATCCTTGTTTCAGTGGCCGTATTCCTTGCAATCCCGAAAGCGCAGGCTGAGGTGCTAACAAATAATACCTCTGCCCAGCCGATGGCGGTAAATTATCCAGCACCGGATGTAAGGCTGACTGATCTGCAGAATAATCCGGTTGCACTGGCTGATTTTCGGGGAAAGATTGTTTTATACAATGCCTGGGCAACCTGGTGCCCGCCATGCAAAGCAGAGATGCCCACGCTGGAAGCTTATTTTCAGCAGCATCAGCAGGATGGTTTTGTGGTTGTTGCGATCGAAGATGGTGAGCCGGCCGCCGAAGTGGCAGAATTCGCCCGGAGCAAAGGCCTGACCTTCCCGGTCTGGCCGGACCCAAAATGGGCAGCTACTACAGCTTTCAAGACTGATATCCTGCCTTCCTCTTTTGTAATTGATCGAAATGGTCAGGTAGTTTTATCCTGGCAGGGCCCGATCAGCAGGGAAACCCTGGAAAAATTTGTAACACCACTTATTCAACAATAGACATTGTCTACCCGGTTTAATTTCATCAAGCCGGGAAGAAAAAGTAGTTTTATAATTTTTTAAGAAATATGAGATCGGAAGAGCACACGTCTGAACTCCAGTCACCTGAAGCTATC
>CAZBRI010000348.1:0-3987 GCA_964494055.1 uncultured Anaerolinea sp. | reverse complement strand
AATCCTGATTAACTTTAAATAAGGCCCAAAATAAACCGGAAACAACCGCAGATACAATACTGAAAAACCTTGTAAAAGTAATCGCTGATAATGCCTCTGCGTACTTTTTATTTACCGATAGTTTTTGCCATCGCATTCCTGTAGCGATGGTAGATAAAGGAGAAAAAAAACCGTAAAAACGCGTGGTCAAGTTGAAGATGTAAAATTCTTTTATCGGTACCTGGATTCCCAATTTTTTAGCTAGTATCCATGTACTCAATGTCGTCAAAAAAAATGCAGGGAAACTGATTAATAATGATAACGAAAACAATATAAGATTTGTGGAATAAATGGAGTGTAAGATATCATTAAAGGGGATAAATAAATATATGCTGACCGCGATTGCAATTAATAATATTGTTTTTAACAGAACCATTGCGCTGGTTTTTTTTATATTAATTGCCATATTTCCGTTTACTTATTCATGAAATGATAGATTACAAAATATAAAGTTGTAATTTGGAATTATAACTAATGTAATGCAGGAAATTCAAACAAAAACGCACGCCGGGACCGAGTGCGCTTTTTAAACCAGCACCATCTTTATCATTCATTTTCATGGTGCCCCAGGTGGGAATCGAACCCACGTCTGAGCCTTAGGAGTGCCCTGTTCTATCCATTGAACTACCGGAGCGTGCGTTGAAATTATACTTCATTGCAGCTTAATGAACAATAATCCCGGTTAAAAATAATACTTATACTTGTATTTCGGCCCGGCTGATTGTACAATGACTAAACTTGTTGATTTTTTACACCAAGGGATATTTCCTTACCCTGTAATTTATGCATATTTTTCCCGGAAAATGTTAAAATATAAACCATGACAGAACAAAAAATTGGTCGCTATGAAATAAAATCCGAACTTGGCCGCGGCGGGATGGCTACTGTTTACAGGGCTTACGATCCGCGTTTTGAACGCGAAGTCGCTATAAAAGTCCTTCCTAGAGAACTCCTGCACGACCCGCAGTTCAGGGTTCGCTTCGAACGGGAAGCCAAAACGATTGCGGCCCTTGAACATCCTGCGATCGTGCCGGTTTATGATGTTGGTGATGAAGATGGTCAGCCATATTTTGTCATGCGCTGCATGACCGGCGGTTCGCTGGCAGATACGATCGGGCAGGGACCCATGCAGCTGGGCAGCGCTGCCAGAATCATGGAACGCATTGCCCCTGCCATGGATGAAGCCCATTCCAAGGGCATTGTTCATCGTGATCTCAAACCCGGCAATATCCTGTTCGACCGCGGCGGTGAACCATACGTGTCTGATTTCGGTATCGCTAAAATGACACAATCGCAGGGTACGACAGTTACCGGCGGAGTGATCATTGGTACCCCGGCATATATGAGCCCTGAACAGGCTCAGGGTGAAAAAGTCGATGGGCGCAGCGATGTTTATGCTTTAGGCGTAATCCTGTATGAAATGCTCTCCGGTGTGCAGCCTTACCAGGCCACGACCCCAATGGCAATCGTAGTTAAACACATCACAGACCCTATTCCACACATTCTGGACAAAGCACCCAATTTACCTGCCGGCATCGAGGCGGTAATCGAAAAAGCCATGGCAAAAAACCCGGCCGAGCGGTTTGGCTCTGCCGGTGAATTCAGCCTGGCGCTTACAGCGATCGCCGGCGGACAGAGTGCAGACGACGCCATCAAAACAGCTTCGATCAATGCCACGAAACTAAACCTTCCAAAAACGCAAATGGTGGCATCGAAAACAATCGCAAATCAAGCTGGCGGTCAGCCAGCCGCTGGTTTTTCGTTGAAGATCCCGCTTTTCATTCTGGGCGGCCTATTGGTGATTTGTTTTCTGTCAATGGAAGCTTTCGGAATTTTCCGGGTTTGCCCTGGAGGGATGGGCTTTTTACCATGGTGCGGAACACCAGCTGTAAGCCTTCCTTCTGCAACGGTTCCAGCCGCACCAACGGTTTTTATTCCCACAGAACCTCCAGCTGTACCCACGACTGCCCCTTTGATCGTTCTGACGGTTGATATACCTCCCACAGAAGTCAAACCGACAGATACACCTGTTCCAACATCTGTGCCGGTGACAGCTCCGAGTCTTGGAGGGGCCGATAAAATTGCTTTTATTTCTGGAAATGAAGTGTGGTTGATGAATCTTGATGGGACTGACCTGAAAGCATTAACCAGTGATAAAGCACCCAAAAAGAGACTTCAGTGGATTCCCGGCACGAACAGCCTGGTATTCATCAGCGGGAACAATGTATTTTCAGTGGATTCGGACACGCTGAAGTTTGATACCGTGATGTCTTTTCCGTTCGCGATGGCACTGGACGAATTCCGAATATCACCAGATGCCAAACAGGTTGCCATCTCGCTCAATAAGGAAATGTATGTTGTTCCATTTGACCTGGCCAAATTAAAAACAGCCCGGAGCCGTGACGGCCTTGTTTCACTTAAGGGGTGTTTAAACCATATGGGTAAGACTCCCACAGCGATCATATTGAAACAATTCCGCTGGCGGCCAACCGATAAGGTGGTTGCCTGGCTCTTCGGCGGAGTCAGCGACAGCAATAAACTGGTGGATATTGTGCGCCTCATGGATATCAGCAGCTGTGATCCTTTGAAACTCGGTTCACCAAAAGACGAATTTCCGAGCCTCCGTTTCACCCCGGAAGGTTTTGTTTCAAAACCACTGCTTCCCGATTTCGACTGGGATGGCGGGTTCCTGTTCCTGATGAATACCTTTGACCGCAACAATGGCTGGGGCTTTCTGTATAGTTACAACAGTGAATTACACCGCGGCAACCAGGAAAACCCCATTTCCAGCAGCAAGTCACACTGCTGTTACCGGGATGCACGGTTCAGCCCGGATGGAACTTACGTGGTATTCGCTTTCATGAACAAAGATGATCCAGGCGCACCGGAGCAGTTCTACTATATCCCCACCGGATCGATCCAGAGTGGAACTGAGTTCACACCGATAGCTATGCCGGCGGATTTTTTCAAAGATCCGAAGGAAGCGCCACAGTTTGCCCTTCACCCAGCAGCGCCTTAGTATTAATTGAAAATTTTGAGAGCCTAAACAACACCCCCTTTTCAAAAGAAACGGGGGTGTTGTTTTAGTTTTAAGATTTATGAATTTGTGATTAAGAATTGAAATAAGTTACGATTTTTAAAATTATGATCAAATTACCAAAATTGTCATCTCACTAAATCAATTCAAGTTTTTGATGATATGCTTGACCAAACCGGGACCGGAGTAAATTAGACCGGTGTAAATCTGCACCAGGCTGGCCCCAAGATCCATTTTCCGCTGAGCATCATCCGGAGTCATAATCCCGCCCACCCCTACTACTGGGATACGGCCGGCAGTCAGCTTTACAACCCGGGCCAGAATGTCATCGCTTAAAGTCCGGAGTGCCTTGCCGGATAAACCGCCAGATTCATCACGATTTCTGGAAATAAGCCCTTCTCTGGAAAGGGTAGTATTTGTAACGATCACACCATCCATGCCAGTATCGATGATCGTCCCAACAGCTTCTTCAAGTTCTTTTTGTGTTAGATCCGGTGCAAGTTTTACCAACAAAGGAAGATTCTTTTGCAGCTTGACCTGTTCCGCGAGCCGCTGCGCATGCAGCTGCGTGAGCAGCCCGTGCAGAGCATCCCGTCCCTGCAGGCTGCGTAAACCGACCGTATTCGGCGAACTGACATTGATGGTTAAATAATCAGCCAGGGAAGCATAATTTTGAAGCAGGGATAAATAATCAAAAACAGCTTCTTCATTGGGTGTTTCTTTGTTTTTCCCGAGATTCACACCAAGAATAAAATTGCGGGACCTGGGGTTATTCCTGCGATTCTTCATCAATGGAATGCCGCTGATCCATTCCCACAAGCCCCCCACAAGGGCGGGATTTAACCGGGATTGCACAAATTCGGTACAGATCGGAAGAGCACACGTCTGAACTCCAGTCACCTGAAGCTATC
>CAZBRI010000347.1:0-3998 GCA_964494055.1 uncultured Anaerolinea sp. | reverse complement strand
AGCGAGACTAAATTTTTATATCGTTCCTACTGATAATCTTACTGACAAACGATAATTATAATATAAACCTGTTTTACAATCTCAAACTCCTGAGGATTATATACCTGCCAGGCCGTTTGATAAGTTCCTGCTTCTGATGGGGCTATAAAATTTATTGAAATAATCGTTTGTGTTCCAGCCGGAACACTGGAGATTGTAAAATCAGTTGCTGCGCCAAACGAAGGGTATCCGTTGAGCAATCTCAAATGATAATTATGATTCCAATCGCAGGTGCCATTATTTTCTACCAACCATTGTTTTTCAATACTTTGGTTAAATACCACGTTTGAATAATCTGGATATGTTGTATCAGAAATAAAAATAAGTGAGTCCTGGCAGTTTTCTAAGGAAGCCCCGGGTGTAACTACAGTGTCAGGAGTATTCGTATCCGTTGGAAGAACAACAGTGGTTGATGTTGGTACTATTTCAGGAATTGAAGGTGTAACTGTGGATGGAGAAAGTGTCAGAGTTGACCCGGGTGTGATGATGATTGATTGTGGTGCTAATGTTACCTTTCCGTGCGGAGCAATAAAAGGGGTTGATGTTAAATTTGAACTGCAGCTAGAAAGCATGAACAGCAAAATGCAGCTAAAAAAGAAAACCGCATTTTGCTGTGTTAATTTTCTGAGATATGAATGCCTATTCGTCACCACTGCTGTTGTCATCTCCACTGATCTCGATCGGTAAAACGATCTCTCCGCCGAGTGCTTTTTGCCGGATAACAGTTTCAATCTCGTTAGCAAGATCTGGGTTCTGTCGTAAATATTCTTTTGAATTTTCCCGTCCTTGACCGATTCGGATATCTCCATAAGAGAAGAAGGCACCCCGTTTTGTAATCACTTCAAGTTTGGTGGCTAAATCCAGCATATCGCCAACCTTTGAAATACCTTCATTAAACATGATATCAAATTCAGCAGTTCGGAAGGGTGGTGCAACTTTATTTTTAACAACTCGAACTCTTGTACGGTTGCCAATGACCTCTTCACCCATTTTAATCGCCTGGATCCGACGTACATCAAGCCGTATGGAAGCATAAAATTTTAATGCCTGTCCGCCAGTGGTCGTTTCTGGATTACCAAACATGACACCAATTTTTTGCCGGAGCTGATTGGTAAAAACAACAGATGTTTTTGTTTGATTAATTGCACCGGAAAGCTTTCTAAGTGCCTGTGACATTAACCTGGCTTGAACACCCATGGTTGCATCGCCCATATCGCCTTCGAGTTCGGATCTGGGAACAAGTGCTGCTACAGAATCGACTACAACAAGGTCTACTGCGCCGGAACGAACCAGGGTCTCAGTTATTTCGAGTGCCTGTTCACCTGTGTCTGGTTGAGAAACCAGCAGATTATCAATATCGACACCGCATTTCGCCGCATATGAAGGATCAAGTGCATGCTCCATATCGATGTATGCATCTGTTCCACCTAATTTTTGTGCTTCAGCAACAATATGCTGGCACAGTGTCGTTTTTCCGGAAGATTCAGGACCATAAATTTCCGCGATCCGGCCGCGAGGAATACCACCAACACCCAGGGCAAGATCAAGAGAAAGAGACCCCGTTGGAATGGCATCGACAACCATTGAATGAGCTTCTCCCAGACGCATGATGGATCCGTCACCATAACGTTTAATGATGTCGCCGACTGCTTTATCCAGAACCGCTTTTTTTGCATCATTGTCAGGACGAGATACGGGGATTAAATCTTGATTTTTTCTTGCCATGTATTTTTCTCCCGGAACAGGGTTGAAAATTCGAGTTAAGTTACTGTATAGTTTAGCACATATGTTCAGTGCGTCAAGAGGGTAAAACAAAAATGGTGAATTTAATTATGGGGCTTTAATGGGTGCAGGAGTTGGATATTCCGAAAAATTATTTTTAATAAATCCTTCTGGCGGTCGGAATACAAAGAATGTAATCTGTCCGGGATATATTGAAATTATAGTTTGTTTTGTTTCTGTTAAATTGGGCGAAATCTTGATCAAATACTTACCCGAGGGCAGATCACTAATTACCATGTTCTCATTAAAATACTCATCCGGATTGACAGCACTTGATCCATAGGTGATTACATTCCACTCATGATTATTTTCAATAGAACGTATTGAAACAGTCATATTATGCGAAAAATCCCTGTCTGAATTTTGAACACGCCCGGCAAGAACACCCCATCCTTGCGGCGGTGCTAACCAAAGCTCAGGGTTTCGGGTATTGTAATAGCTGTCCTTATCGATACGGACCTCAAAATGTAAATGTGGTCCTGTTGTGTACCCGGTGTCGCCTACCTCACCGATTTGATCACCGGTATTGATTAATTCACCAATTGCGACATTTGTTGAACGCATGTGGGCATACACTGTGAAAAGGGGACGGCCGTTATATCCAAAATCGTGACGTATTGCCACTGCAATACCATATGGATCCTTAATATTATCGGGGGTATTGCTGAAAAGTCCCCATCCTGCCCAAACTACCGTGCCCGGGCCAGATGCAAGAACTGGTGTTCCCGCAATGGCTGGTATGTCTACACCTGTATGGGTTATCCCCGGAGATAATTCGGTCCCGCCATACCGATAATTTGCAACAGGCCAATTGACAACATCAGCTGCAATTGGCCGGGCAAAGTAAAAATGGTCAAATTGTCCAAGAGCTAAAGGAACCGGGTATTGCGGCGGCCGCCATCCGGAAATTATTTCTTCGCCAGGTGTTGGCAGGTTTAATCGTAATGGGGTAATTCGTGTTGGAGTACCTATTGAATAAATGCACTCTGTGTTTGGGCAATCGGTATTACTGCCATTATTGTTGGTAATCGCTATGATGTCGGATGCTGCCTTATTATCGGAAAATAAAACCTGGGCAGCAGGAGTCACAATTTCAGTTTTTGATGATGTGCATGACAATAAACTGAATACAAGCAGGCATAAAATAACAACAGTATTCTTTTTCATGGCACATGCGTGTTGGTTGGCCGGCGGGTAGGTGTGACTGTTCGTGTTGGGGTAGGGGTTTGATAATGGTAGCCTTTTGGTGTAGCAGTCGCCGTTGGAGTCGGCGGAATAACAATGGTTGGCGTAATAAAAATATCAACCGGGTATATTTCCAACATGGCAGACTTCCAATCCAGTCCGTCTGTTTTTACGAACTGATTGAAATTTGTTCCTTTAAAAAAGGTACGCCAGTTATCATGGGCTGGCAATCTTTGCCAGCCAAAATCAAGTGCCATTTTTGTAAAATCAACCCAATATCCCGAGGGTATTGCTTTTCCTTGAGACCCGCCCTGGTCATATGCGGTTGGATCGAGACTATAACGGTTGTTGAGATCCCAGGGAAAGTTGTGAAGAGGTTCACCTTCAGACCCATCCTGGGCAACCGCTTTTAAATACACACGCCAATAAGTTCTTCCACTAAATTCCTCTTTAGTAACTACCATCCAGCCGGCATTCATGGTTAATGGATTTATCGAAAATGCTCTTCCTGTATATAACCAATCGTTTCTTCTTCCGGGATCCAAAACTGATGAAATGGGTGTATATGCACTTTCAAGGCTTCCCAGGGCATCCCAGCCGGTTTTAAGCATGACCTGCTTGCGTAATGAAAGAAATGATGAGATGACTTTATCTTGTAGATAAGGATTTGGAGCATCCACATCGGGTAAGAGACCAAGTGGAACCTTTTGCCCCTTTATATATTCTGCTCCTGATTCGTTCGATTTCCATTTTTGTGTAGGCGTTATTTTTGCTTTTGAAGAAAAAATATCAAAAAAAGAAGCAGCCGTTGTTAAATGTAAATCCATCCCTTGAACCCCATTCAGCGGGATTAATGGCATGGTGAAAACTCCATCCAGGGTGAAGGATGCCAGGTAATCCTGGTTGGGGTCTGAGATTATTGCTGAAATTTCACTTCCGTTTTGATTCCAGACCGGGTAATCACCTGCCATCAATTTCTTTGGCTCCTGTCC
>CAZBRI010000346.1:0-3998 GCA_964494055.1 uncultured Anaerolinea sp. | reverse complement strand
CGGCTCTGAACACTCTTTCCCTACACGACGCTCTTCCGATCTCAGCATAACCCCACTGACTGAGAACTCCGCCAGCGACCGGTCCAATTATAAAGCCAACCCCAAAAGCGGCGCCGATCATACCCAATCCCTGTGAGCGGCTCTTGCTGTCTGTAACATCGGTAATGTAAGCCTGGGCAATGCTCATGTTACCGCCGGTCAGGCCGTCAATAATCCTGCTGGCAAACAACATCCAGAGCGTTTTAGCAAAACCGAGCAGCAAAAATCCCAAAAAAGTACCAAATATTGATACCAGTAAAATAGGCCTGCGACCATACCGGTCAGATAACCGTCCAAGAATGGGTGCGCCGATCAGCTGGGCTACAGCATAGGATGCAACAAGGATACCGGTTGTGAAGCTGTCAGCCTGGAAGGTCTTGGCATAATATGGAAGCAGCGGCAGGATCAGGCTGAATCCGAGTAAATCGATGAAAACTATCAAGATTACAGAAAAAAGTTTCTTATTCATTATTTTCCTCAACGATCAAATAAATTAATAAATTTTAGGGTTATAAGCTTCTTCGTAATGAAGCGTGTATTCGGGAGTTTTCCCGGTTTTTGTTAAATTTTCCCAGCCAACCCGCAGTAAACCAAGCATCGGGGTCCATGGCTTCATTACCTGCAGTTCGGAAAATTCTTTCTTGTTCTGTTCAAGCGCTTTGACCAGCATTTTTGCTGCAAATTGAGGCGGTTTAACCAGGAATCGAAGCACAAATCCGAAGTTCTTCATTTTTTCCTTACCATTTTCCCCAACAACCACCGGATTAACCAGCATGTCTGTCGACATCATACCAGGACTGAACCCCAGCACCCTGACACCGCTGCCTTTCAATTCCACGGCAAGTGTCCGCGTAAACGATGTGATCCACATTTTTGTCGTGGCATACATACCCATGGGCGATGCAGCCCTGCCATTGGATCCTGCGCCATAAATATTCACAAGGATGCCGTCCCGCCTAGGCAGCATATTCCGTAAAGCAGCCTGGGTACCGTAAAAAGTGCCCATATCATTGGATAGAAACATATCAATAACCTGCTCTGGACGAATATCCAGAACTTCGCCTGAACCGGCGGAATATCCCGCATTATTGATCCATATATCAATCTGCCCAAATTGCTCAACAACTTTTTTTGCCATCTCGTAAACCTGGTCTTCCAGCCGGACATCACAAATTAAACCCGTCACGTTCCCAAGTTTTTTCAATTCATTCAGACTGTTTTGCAAATGTTCATTATTTCTGCCGCTGATGATCACCTTTGCCCCGGCAATCAACAGCTCGCTGGCAGCAAAATAACCAAATCCCCTGGATGACCCGGTAATAACAACTATTTTATTTTTTAAAGATAACATAATAATTCTTCTTATTTTCACCAGATATTTGGCCAGAAAAATTTACTGGGTTGATAAATGATTCGCATCTACAGAAATACCCCTGACCTGTCTTTCAAGCCACCGGCTTATAGGTATTGCACGGTTTCCAAGATGCTGGTCAATTACTTCTGAATACATCTTCAGATACTGAGTAACTAAGTGTCCCTGTTTTTGATTTAATAGTAATAATGTCTTTAACCAATCCATTTCTGGATTCATATATTCAATATCTCCAAGCGTGAGAGCTGCAACAATATTATCTCCAAAATATACATGCGCATCCGGAAACATGTTTTTATTTGTTTCATTATCTGCTAAACGCTGATCCAATATTGCCTCGATAAAAGGACGATGTTTTGAATAAATATATATTGTGTTCTTATATTCTTCTGAATTATCGAAAGCTTTAAATGGTTTATAGTTTGTTACAGCTATGTTTTCAATGATTTCAATAGCGCTATTAAGGGAATTCCCTAAGAAATAACCCTGTATCTTTTCAGGCAGATCAGGATGCAGGCCAAATATGCGCCCGCCAAAAGCAACATTCACGCCATATTCTGTGATCATTTTTGCGGATTGTTGAAGGCTGATCGCCGTTTTTAATTGCTGGGCGGCCAGGATGACAATATTTGCTTTAACAATCTGAAGTGTATTAATAAATTGTTGAGAAGGTACGTTTGCACCCAGATAAACAACATTAAATCCACGCCTTCGTAAAAGCAAAGCCATTAACAACTGAGTGATTGTGTGCCATTCACCTGCTGGACAGCCAATGATAATTGTTTCATTTCGAGTAGGAGCAGGACAGGAAAAAATCAATGTTTCCAAGCGCCGTGTTGCCAAAGCTGAAGCAAAATGTTCCTGGTGAATATTGATCCGATTCTCATACCATAATGTACCGATTTCTGAGATTCCCCGCTGTATTACCTCTGTACAAACTGCTTCAATTGGATAGATTGCAAAAGCCTGGTTCAATACATTGTCTGATAACTGTTCCCTGAAATTTATACAGGCATTGATCCATTCTGAACGGAGATCGTCTATTCCAGCAAATTCCACCGTTGATAGACCTGCATGCATAACAGGTTGATCGTGATGACTTTCAGTTCCCATTTGAACTGATGATTCAACGGTTGAATCATCACCTTTCTCAGACTTTTTCTTCCACATCTCTACTGCATTAGAAATGCTAAAACCATCTTTTTGCCTTGCCAACAGCCACTTAATGACTTGAATATCGTGATCAGAATACAATCGGTGACCGCCAGAAGATCGATCCGGGATTGGAAGACCATACCTGCGCTCCCATGCACGTAAAACATCGGCCTTTATTCCGGTTTCTTTTAATACAGCTTTGAGATTGTAGTTTGAATTCATGATAATTCTCTATGATCTTTCGTAAAATTAATGACTCAGTTCATTCGCAGCCATATTGTATAACTTTGGATAAATACGGTCATCACATTCTTGAATTTTACCCTGTACTTCTCTCAAATCAATGGCTGATTTTGATCAAAATTAATTTCATGCCATCATCTCCTTTAATATTCTTTCTGTAGTCAGGCGCGCTGATAAAAGAACGATCGGCAATCCGGTGCCGGGATGTGTTGAAGCACCCGCAAAATACAGATTTTTATACTTCACATGCCTGTTCTGCGGCCGGAGAAAACCCACCAGTAAGAAATTATGACTCAACCCAAAAGCTGCTCCCTTAGCCAGGTTGTATTGTGATTTCCATGACAACGGGGTATGGATCATCTCGAACTTGATATGTTCTCTTAAATCTGTAATCGCCAGCTCTTTTTCGAGTTTTGAAAAAACGGTCTCTCTTGCCCGGTCAGTCAGTGTCTTCCAATCCTGCGGCGAGGAAATTCTAGAATCATCAATATCACCTACAGGAACCAATACATACAATGTGTCCTGGCCGTCCGGCGCAGCTGCAGGGTCAACCCTGCCCGGTGCATGAATATAAAAAGAAGGCTCAGCTGGCAGGTCATGATCATTAAATATCTGGTCGAAAGAAGCCTTGTAATTCCCTGCCAGGAATACGTTATGCATTCCGATCTCTGGATATTTTTTATCAACAGACCAATAGAACATGATGGTTGACCATGTATATAGTTTTTTGTCCAATTTTGCAGCTTCGTTATTCTGAGGGAGAAGTTCCTGGTTAATGTATGGTAAATCAGCAATACCGACAAATATATCCGAATTGAAGACTTTACCGGTGTCAACAGCCGCACCGGCTATTTTATTTCCTTCAACAGTCAACGATTTTACAGGGCTATTAAAATGGAACTTCACGCCTAACTTAATGGCAATCTCTATCAAAGCTGTAATTCCGCGGTACATACCGCCTTCAGGGTACCAAACACCTTCAGCCAGTTCTGTATATTGCAAAAGCGAAGATGTCGCTGGAGCATCATACGGACTCAACCCAAGGTACATATTTTGAAAAGTAAAGGCTGCTTTCAGCCTTTCATCCTTGAAATATTTTCCCGCATTGGCATAATGCTTAACCAGGGCTTTAAGTTTAAAGATCAGATCGGAAGAGCGTCGTGTAGGGAAAGAGTGTTCAGAGCCGTGT
>CAZBRI010000345.1:0-4000 GCA_964494055.1 uncultured Anaerolinea sp. | reverse complement strand
ATAGCTTCAGGTGACTGGAGTTCAGACGTGTGCTCTTCCGATCTATCGACTGCAAAATCCAATGATCCCCCCCATACATATTCCACAGGAAATTCACGAAGCCCTGGAAATACTTCCAGCATAGATTTTCTTAGAATCGGTGCACTTTGTTCGATGGCAGAAGGTGTTTCAGATTTGAAGACCGCCCGGCCGCCAAATAACATCCGGTTATCAGGTGTTATGCGAAAATAATACAGGTAATGCTTTGAGTCAAATATCATCCTGTTGTTTGGAATTAATTCCTTCACAAGTTCAGCAGGCAATGGTGATGTCGCTATGATATAGGAACCGATCGGTGCTATCCTTTTTTGTAAGTAGGGAAAAACAGTTCCGCTGTAACCACTCGTTCCAAAAATGATCTTTTGCGCTTTAATCTTTCCCCTGGATGTATTTACCTGGTAACCGCCGGCATATTTTTCCACCCCCAACGCCATGGTGTTTTCCATCATTTTCACACCCTGTCTATCTGCTGCTGCTGATAAACCGAAGACAAATTGAGCCGGATTTATCCCAGCGCTCTTTTCATCCAGCATGCCACCGTAATACATATCTGATCCAATTTCCTGCCGCTGATGAGTTCTTGAAATTATTTTTACTTTATGGTTGAAATCTTTTTCCAACAATTCTGCTGAACGGGAATAGCCATCAAAATGTGCAGGTTTCCAGGCTGCCTCAAAATGACCGCACCTGGCAAATGAACAATTGATTTTTTCTTCCTGTACAAGCGTTTCGACGTTATTCAAGGCATCAAGGGATAACGCAAACATGCGCCTGGCCCTTTCAATTCCATATTTCTTGATTAATGTTTCAACCCCTAACTTCATTCCAGTCAAAACCATTCCGCCATTCCTGCTGCTTGCTCCCCAACCGACGCTATTTTCTTCCAACACCACTACCCGGATATTCTGCCTGGCTAACGTGTAAGCAGCAGAGAGACCGGTAAAACCGGCTCCGATTACTAGGATCTCAGTATTTTCAGGTAAGTTTTCCTGCTTGAATTCCGGTTTATTAATAGTTTTCTGCCAATAATTACTTTTGTTCATTTTGGCCTCTGTAGATTTCTGAAATTAGTTTTACTAATTACCAAATAATAGGATAGACTACTTTATGGTTTTTTGGTTATAAAGAAATTTATAGATTAAATTGCCAATTATAAAATCAGATGATGTTTACAATTTTGGAAAATTGGAATTTAAGCTAATTACTATTATATTATTAACACCCAATCTTACTTACAAGTTAACGAACTAATAAAAAAATCTGACTTCATATCCGAGGTCAGATTTTTAAACATTGATTTAATGATTTTGCAAAATTAAGAATCTCTGTCAATAATGTAATGGGCTAACGAAGAAAGCGATTCAAATTGAATTGATGATTTGAATGGGGCAATCGCCTCAATCCCCTTTTCAACATGTTCCGCCGCCTCATCGATGGCATGCCGGATTGCGTTGCTGGCTTGAATTGATTTAACAAGCGCTTCCATTTTTTCCGAATTACCCCAGCCGCCATCTGCAAGCAGTTTTACTTCAGGATGATCGGGATGACTTTCAGCATAATATATAGCCGGTAAGGTCACCAGACCATTTAATAGATCTGAACCAACCGGTTTACCAACGGTTGCCTGTTCACCGGTGAAATCGAGTACATCATCCATGATCTGGAAAGCCATACCGATCTCGTAACCGTAGGTTTTCATGCTGGAGCGGATTTCGGGAGAATCTGAGCCAAGGATTGCGGCCGCATGAGAACTCATTTCAAATAGTGAAGCTGTTTTTGCATAAATACGGTTGTAATAATTTTTTCGCTCTATGATGCCCTTTGCAGCAAACATTTGAGTCAGCTCGCCATTGACAATTATCGTTAATGTTTCAGCGAATAATTTCATCAACTGTAAATTATCAGTCTCTGCTGCCAGCTTTGCAGCACGTCCGAATAAAAAATCACCTGTCAAAACAGTAGCGGCCGGGGACCAGCGGGCATTTAGCGTAGGAATTCCACGCCGGAGCAGAGAACCATCGATCAAATCATCGTGCACCAGGGTTGCTGTATGCAGCATTTCAATTGCTGCACCTAAAGTGATTAATTTATCAAAAGGTGCGTTTAAAAGATTCCCAACCAGGAAAACAATACTAGGCCGAACGCGTTTACCTCCAGCCTGTAATAAATGTTCCAGGGCAGCCCGCAAGTCAGGATGATGATCATTTCCTGCCTGCAGACGCATTAATAACTCAACTTCTTTTATACCTTCTTGAACTGTTGTCATGAACGATGTGTTCAAAAAATCAACCTCCCCAGGAAAAAAGCCGCTTCGCATTTTCACTAGTCATCCAAGCGATTTCTTCCGGGTCCTTCTTATGGATTTCTGCAATTTTATCAGTAATATGACTGATATAAGCAGGCTCATTACGCTGCCCGCGATGTGGAACCGGAGCCAGGTATGGCGAATCGGTTTCAACCAATATCTTTTCGAGCGGTAGAGATTTTACCACTTCACGCTTTGATTCTGCATTTTTATAGGTAACTGGACCAGTTACACCAACAAAAAAATTCATTGCCAGCACACTTTTCGCAATTTCCAGATCACCGCTGAATGAATGCATCACACCTGGCGCTTCGGTAAGCGGGTTGTTATCCCTGCGCAAATTGTTTGTCCAATTTGTCAAAACCTCCACAAGCTTGAATGAACATTCCCCGCTGAGAGCGTCCCCTTTTTCACGCATATGCAAAATCACAGGCAATTGAAATTGAGAAGCCAAATCGAGCTGTTCTAATAATGCAATTTCCTGTACATCAGGCGGAGCATCATTCCAATAATAATCCAACCCAATCTCACCGATGCCAACGATCTTACGAATCCCTGGCACGCTGTAATTTGAATTATTTTGACTGATGATCTCAAATAATTGCTGTTTTGAATCTGCATCCCAATTCATCGCATTATTGGGGTGGATTCCAACTGCAGCGAATAAATTGGGATGATTTTTTACTATTTCGACGATGTTCAGGCTGGAATTCAAATCTATTGCAGGAATTAACATCCTGTTTACACCAGCATTAATTGCCCGATCAATCACATCGATACGATCGGTATCAAATTTATTTAGATCAAGATGGCAATGCGTATCGGTCAGGCTCACATTTCAGGTTCACTTTAAACCAGCGACCTTTAAACCATCCTGCAAAATTGCCTGCACCTTATCAGCGTGCCTGGTTTCGCAATAGACACGAAGGATGGGTTCTGTGCCGCTGAAACGAATGAGCAGCCAGCCGCCATCTTCCAGCCTGAATTGGAATCCATCGATCGTTACCAGGTCCAGAACTTTTAGACCGCCGATCGCTGTAGGTTTGGCATTCAAGATAGTTTGTTCTCTGTCTTTTCTGTCACCGCTAAAAGCACTGTCAATCCGGTCGTAGAAAAATTCTCCACCAACTTTTTCAAACAGGGTTTTGAGTAATTCGGTTGGTTTATTCCCGGTTTTTACCATGAAATCAAGCATGTACAGCCCGGCGAGAATACCATCTCTTTCCGGGACATTTCCACGGAAGGCATAGCCGCCGCTTTCTTCACCGCCAATCAGCGCATTGGTCTCTGTCATTTTTGGCGCAACAAATTTAAAACCGACTCCTGTTTCGTGCACAGGAACATTATAGAGTTTGCCTAAAATATTCAGCATCCCGGTTGTGGAAAGTGTTTTTACAATATCGCCGCGCTGACCGCGTATTTCAAGGAGATAATAAGCCAGTAAGGCATAGACACGTAATTGATTAACAAACTTGCCTTTTTCGTCACCAATTCCAAGACGGTCAGCGTCCCCGTCTGTAATCACCAGGATATCAGCTTTATTATCGAGAGTTGCCTGCAAGCCGACATCAATATTGGGCTGGATGGGTTCGGGTCTTTTCATTTCTGGAAAAGAAGGATTTCGCTGATTATGAATCTCGATGATTCTTGTTTTTC
>CAZBRI010000344.1:1821-4016 GCA_964494055.1 uncultured Anaerolinea sp. | reverse complement strand
TTTTTCCCGTCTGATGCATAAATATAAGATCCTTCAGCCCTTTCAGCCTCAATCTGAAAAATGCGTGACCAAACCGGTGCCATGTGGGGAAAATTCTGTTCAAATAACTGAGTTGGCATATTGTTTTCCTATTCCTAATGAAATATTATTTTGAATTAATCGCTTTTCTTATCGTCTTCTGAATCTTAAAGCAGCTCTGCTGCCCATTCAAGATCGAGGACAGTCAGTGACTTTGTTGTCGGGATACCATTATTGGTCCAACCAGCTAATTTGTAATATTCATCCTTGGCATTTTCCATTTCAAGGCGGGATAGTGCAATACCAGCAGTGGGACCTTCACCCAGCAAGGCTTTGAAATATTTCTTTGGAAGCTGATCCGCTTTACGGTCCAGACCCTCCCTTGCATTAAATGTGCGCATCAAATTTAATCGACGGGCACCCACTTTCATAAGATCATCCACTGACACATCCCAGCCTGTAACTGCATTTACCAGCCTGACAACTTCCTTAGGACCATATAAGGTCCAGGCTGGTCCCCAGACGAATTGACATAACTCCAAACTGTCCAGCATGGAATAAAACACTTCGGTCAGGTATGCAAACTTCACCTTTTCGATCCCCATTGAAAGCGGTTCCAGGCGATCCGGCAAACCAATCGCAGCCAGCCTTTCCATATATAGGTCTGAAGCAATACCTTCTTCGATCATCCAATCATGTTCGCTGGATTGATGATCAGCACCAAAGGGGTTTACAGCGTAGATCAAACCGAGTGATCTTTTGGCTTGCGGCATATGTGCCGGAGATTCAGCGCCCTTAACAGTCGTCAGACACTCATCAGCACCATTTCCCCAGATTGCAGCAACCCGCTCAGATCCCTGGCCAAGCAGCTTTCCGAAAGGAGTGGAAGCTGTAACAATTTGCCTGAGAACCTCGAGCATGGCATCTGTATTTCCAAATTTCAAATCAATACCACCCGTCTGAATTTTATTAATAATTCCTTTTTCAAAACATTCCATAGCAAACGAAATTGTTGCACCGGCGGCAATTGTATCGACCGCATATTCATTGCAAATTTGATTGGCTAGTGATATGGCAGCCATATCACTAATACCGCAATAGGATCCAAAAGTCCCGATAGTTTCGTATTCCGGGCCGCCATATTTTTTTTCCACCGGATAATTTCCACTCAATTCAACGACACGTTTGCAGCGCACCACGCAGGAATAACAAGTATCCCTACCGAGTTTATCCTGCTTCCCTGTTAAGGCGCCATTTAAATATTCATCATATAATTTTTCACCGCTGATCGCTTCAGCAGATTCAAACGTACCTTCCGTGTAGTTACGGGTTGGAAGGGATCCCATAGAATTTTGGGGCATCACAACGGAAGCTGTTCCATATTTTCCCAATCCAGCGACATCCCCGTTTTCAGGCATTTGAACTGGACCTTCACGGCTGAGGGTCATCAACGCTTTTTGATCAGCCATTTCAGGATGGTTACTGCCCCTGACAACGACTGCCTTTAAATTCTTGGAAGCCATAACAAGACCCATACCTGTCCGGCCATTATTTCTATTAGACATACTCAAAAGCGTGGAATACAATACACCGTTTTCAGCACCCGGACCATGCTGAAGAATCTCGATCCTGTCATCGCCCAGTTCAGTTTTCAAAAGCGAATCAACTTCTCCGGTGATCTTCCCTGAAAGATGAGCAGCATCCCTTAATTCACATTCACCATTTTTGATGTACAGATAAACCGGTTTCGGGGCCTTTCCTTTAATCACGATGCCATCGAAACCGGCAAATTTCAATTCAACCGGGAAAAAACCACCTCCCTGAGAATCACCGATTCCACCGGATATTGGAGATTTCGCATTTGCATTAATTCGGCTCTGACCGGAGATTGTCGCACCTGTTGTCACCCCGGTCATCAAAGTGATGACATTATCAGGTCCAAGTGCATCTGCCCCTTTGGGCATCTCTTTTAGTATATAAAAAAGGCCCATGGCTGAACCACCCATATAGGTACGATAAAAAGTTTCTGCTGGCACTTCAGTTGAGATAATGCCATTTGTTAAATCTACGTGTAAAATTTTTTGGTTGTAACCCTTAGGCATAACATGCTCCTGAATATTTACGTAAAATCAATTATACGAGCGGCAGTAATAAATGCAAAGGGCCATTATGCTCAT
>CAZBRI010000344.1:0-1721 GCA_964494055.1 uncultured Anaerolinea sp. | reverse complement strand
GATGTCCAGCCTTCTTCAATAAACTGACTGATGATTGCCACCAAAATGATCGCGACCGGTCCGAGGGAAACGAGTACCAAACCAAACCATCCTCCTGGAACACGATCACGTGGAGCATCTGGTTTTTTGAAACGGAACACCCAAAGGGCCCCGAATTCAGCGAGGATTACGATCAATTGAAGGAAAACATCTGCGACAACCAGCGTGGAAAAATCAAATGAAGCAAAAAACCAGTATATAAAGCCGGTGATGATGATGGCAACATACGGTGTGCCATATTTTGGATGCACTTTCACAAGCCAACGAGGAAACATACCGTCCTCAGCCAGGGCAAAAGGAATTCGGGTTCCTCCCAGGCTGTTTCCTGTGAAGAGTCCCACCATACTGAGGACTGCTGCAAAAGTCAACCACCCGCCGAGGAAAATACCGAATCCGACACCACCGAAAATTGTGCCTACAGCATGACCTATACTGGGGAATTCCCAACCAGTCTCATCAGCTGGATCCACTCCCCATTCTTGCATTTGTTCAGAAGAAACACCAAAATCGTTTGAAAGGTCAGTTCCAATTCCATCAGTAGTAGAGGCTTCTATACCCCACAGCAGGTAACTATCTTTTGCACCTCCTCCGCCATACAGGCCTCCAAAAGTTGGAATGGCATAAGTCAGCATGACGCCGATCAATACAAGAGTCAAGGCCATTGGATAGGTCTTTTTTGGATTGACAATCTCATCCCCGGCAGCGGTCGGCAGTTCCCAGCCCATATAATTCCACATCACTATGAAGATACCTGTGCTCAGGGCACCTCCAAGGGATTGAACTGAAATTGGCTCACCACCAGGCAGAAATGGTAAATCAAACGCCATTCCGGCAACGATCCAATTATAGATTCCTATGAAACCCATTACAAACAACGGGATGATCAATAAAACACCCAGACCATTTGTGAACCAGCCTGAAATTTGCGCACCACGGATCTGCATATAACTGATCGACCAGATAATCAAACCCGAAATTACAATTTGCCAGATGCTGATTCCGAAAATTGCCGGGCCATCACTCAACCAGGGAAAGAAAAAACTCAGATAGTAATATGCTAAAACCGGGTAAATAGCAACATCCAGCCAGGAAACAATCCAGTTATTCCAACCGGCCATGAAGCCGGAAAAATTGCCAAAGGCCTGCTTAACCCAATGATAATAGCCGCCTTCGGCAGGCATTAATGTTGTTAATTCACGAACCATTAAAACATTTGGCAGGCTGAATATGAGTGGGGTTAAAATTATCATCAGCATTGCCAGTCCCGGCCCTGAATAACCAATCAACCCTTCAATCCCGAAAGTTCCCCCTGAAACTGTGAAATAGATCAGCCCTGCGAGCGGTAAAAGGGTCAGCTCTCGTTTCAGCCTGGCAGTTTCTTTTTGGATGGAATTTCCCGACTTATTAACTTCCTGAGACATATTCGCTCCTCCAAAATAACTTCTTAACATTCCGGCCGAAAAGGGGTATGTGAATTACGGCGAATTCACATACCCCCGAAAATCTACATTTCCTTAATACCATACGGGAAACTATAATCTGCCATTTTTTCCATGAAAGGAACCGGATCGAAAGCCTCCGGACCAAGAACACCAACCCCTTTCCATAACTTGTGCTCTAATAAATCCATACCGATGAGATCGGAAGAGCGTCGTGTAGGGAAAGAGTGTTCAGAGCCGTGT
>CAZBRI010000343.1:0-4018 GCA_964494055.1 uncultured Anaerolinea sp. | reverse complement strand
ACACGGCTCTGAACACTCTTTCCCTACACGACGCTCTTCCGATCTGTGTGGTGGTAGGATCAAAGACGAAGGGGTGGACCAGCTCCTGGACCTTTTTCCCGTCATCCAGGGCTGCCCAGGCGAAGCGGGTTTGATCCAGCTTGCTGACCGCTGTCATGCGCAGTTCGTAATCCCTCCCCACGACCAGTTGATCGGTGGGAATATTGAAAGTATTATTCTGCACCACGTTTGTAAATTGTTTTTCTGAGATCTTGTTACCGCCCTTTACATCCCACACTTCCACCTTTACATAATCCACCATTTCGGGCGATGTGGATGAGAGCTGTATGTCATACGTCAGATCCTGCGGCTTGAACTGCAGCCCGTTGAAGCGGGCCATGACCGGGCTTGGCGGCCCGGGATAGTCAATGTTGGATTCAATACTGAAGGTGGATGACAGGGATTCGTGATCCTTGAGGTCCAGGGTCATGACCACCTGGTTTGTGCCCTTTTTCGGGTACACTGAGGCTTCCACCATGTATTGAGCTTTAAGCCCATTCATGATATTGGCAAAGGCGGTGTTCATATCCACCTGGCTGGCAATGGCTGAATAACCGCCGGTGCTGGCTGCCAGGCCTTTGAGCTCCACTTCATTGATGGCGCCTTCTTTATATGAAAGACCAATGGTGGAGATAGGTATCTGTGCTTTCTGGGCGAAATCTGAAAGCTCCATGAAGCTGTGTTTGCTGCACACTTTTCCATCCGGCCGTTCATCCTTGCCGTCCGTAAAGAGGATGATGGCGCGCCGGCCTGGCGGGGCTTTTTGCAGGGCTTCGACAGACGAATAGGCGGCATCGTAAAGGCAGGTACCCTTATTGGCACCTACGGCATACTGGTCCACGGCATAACTGACAGCCGGGATGTTCTGGGTGAAATCCTGGATCAGCTTGATATCTTCATTAAATTGCACAACTGAAAAAACGGAGTTGTCGGGGGTGTTGTTGAGCGCCAGCTTGGCAGCTTTTTTCAGGTTATCCGCAGCGCCGCCCATACTGCCGCTTGCATCCAGAACGAGGACGATGTAGATGGGGACATCAGGCTTGGTGATGGCGGTTGAGGAGGTAAATAAGGTTTGCGGGAGGGATAGGCTGGAACCGGTGGATTTGAAGTCGGTAACCGGGATGCCGGTCTTGGGGTCGTAAAGACTGAAGTAAACCTTGAGGTTCATTTCATCCGGTTTTTCGAGGGTGGAGACCATGCTGACGCGTATCGACCAGGTGGGCGTCTGGGCGAAGACAGGCAATGTCATTGATAAGAGCACGGTCAGGATCAACCCCATGCGCAAAATTCTGTAAAGGTTTTTTTGCACTTGTTCCTCCGGAGGTAAACGAACGTAATAATAATTATAGCAAAACAAAGTGATAAAAATCAAGTATATCTGGTGCCATTAGTCCTGTATTTTTGATTAGAATTTGATGGGGATGAGTTATGAAAGGCTTAATACGAATTTCCCGAATGATCGGAATTACGCGAATTATTCCTGGCAATTATCGTTTTATTCATTTTTTTTTGGAAAAATTAGTGATAATGGTTTGATCAGGATCTGATTATTAACAAAATAATTCCCGGAATAATTTCGGGGATTATTTTCTCTCTTCCCTAACCGGCACGGATCAATTCTCCAGGTATCCTATCCCTGATATTTGATTTCAGGCCTGCAATTGTTCCCTGGCTAACCTTACATCCAGGTATATTCATGGGAAAATCCTGCAAAGCAAACAAACCGGACTAACCGACAGGGCGATTAAATTTCGCCAGGAGATCTACGCCGCTGCTCCCGGTTGCTTCATTACAGGCTGCCGATCCATTCATTTACTAAGAAATAACCCCAAACTTTTCACCGAGCTTAGAATTTCTCAGGTAAAAGATAGTAATACATCTTCTCTTAGCATTTTATTTATTCAACTTCCAAATAGATTGATCGTTTGCAAGCAGCTGATCAAGAAATTATTCTGTAAATATTTCCATCCCATTCTAAGGGTTCGTCTTTCCCGTCACCATAAACAGCCCGGTCCGGTATTCTATGCAGATTGTTACAGATTCAATTTCAGGGGATTTCTTCGGCGAGAACCCCTCCCAATGACGGTTTTTTATTGGGATAATTATTTGGGTTGATATTTTTTTTGATATTTATTTTCCGCTATTCATACATGATTTTCAGATCTGATTCGCTGATCTCCAGCTGAATAACGACTGTATCGCCGTCCATGCTGCGGATTTTCTGCATGGCATCGATCGGACCTGAAATGACAATTCCTTCCAGTTCCGGGTCGCGGATGACAAACTTTATCCGGCGCGGCTCACCGTTCTTCTTGCTGACCAGCCTGGAAGCATCCACATCAAAGTTACGGATATTACTGGAACGTTCGGCATAATCGGTGAAGGCCTCCCGGGAATAGGCATCATCATAAAGCCTTTCTTCCTCGATGATTTTTTCGATTTGCGGTATGGTGACATTGCCTTCCGTCCGGCCCAGCGCAGCAATAACAGTCGGGATTTTCTCGGTGTTGACCTGTATCTCGTTCTCAGCGGCAAATTTCACCAGCTCGGGTACCAGTTTCTTTATCTGCAGCTCATCCGATTTCTTAGTGGTGCAGCCCAAAAAGGTGGAACTGAAATATTTGCGGGGTTCAGCGGACTGCAGATCGGTCACTTTTAAATCATATTGAAGTTTATCCGGGTGGGGTATGAGTGCGCCTTTTTGCAGTTCTTTGAACAGGATGTCCCGTACTTCTTCCACGGCGATTTCCGGCATATCCCCGGAAAGGATCTTGATTACATTCTCATCTTCACATTTGATTTTATAGACCGCCACGTACTTCAGGTCGGTGTTGGTATCACGGCATAAAATTACCGCCAGGATTCCGCGTGATGCATTGGCCGGGGATACCTGGAACAGGATATCAGCCAGCTTTTTGGAATTATCCAGCAGCGTTTCGGGCTTTTCCAGGATGCCGTGCAGCAGCGGCTGTGCGCGGGAGGGGGTCAGGCCATGGTTAAAATGTCCGGAAACGGTGTTGCCGGAATCCTCAGCGTCCCATAGTTTATTCGTCAGGACTTCGAGGAAATCGACGATCATGAAATTGAGCGAGTGAATATCGTTTTCACGTTCGGAATATTGGAGAGTATTGGTTGCCTTGTCGACAAAGTGATAAACAAATTGTAATAATTGAATTCCCATGATGGCCTTTTCTGCCTGGCTGAATCTTTTATTGAATAAATTAATATGTTAACACACCCGCCAAGAATATTATTAGATGAAGGCATCCATCACCTTCTCCGGCACACCCAGGGCATGCAATAATTTCGCCCGGCTACGCAGTGATTAATATTTTAACATGTTATTCAATCATCCCGGTCGTGAATTACTCTTTTGATCCGGCGTTTGGTAATTTGTGCAATTTGAGCTATTGGCCGATCTTTTTACGGATCTTCTTACCTGTGAATGAAATCCGGAGCAGGATTGATGCCTTGGGCTGAAATATTATTTACCGCGGAAACGCAGAGTAAGCGTGAAAAAACTCTTTTTTTATGAAAACGCCTCCCCCATTTTCAAAGACCGAAAATGGGGGAGGCCGGGAGGGGGTCTGTTTTTAGATTATTTTTGCCGCCAAGCCGCTGATTTTGACATTTGACTTTGACAGGCGGAAATTTATTTTGGGATTAACACTGACGTTTGAATTACTGCCGTCAGTTACAATTGCCAAATTTGGGAAAAATGGACCTGGCAGGTTTTTTTCTCTGCAACGCGGGGGGATTGCTTCACCCGGAAGAGCAGGAGCCGGGAATGCTCAATGAAAAGAGGGGTGCTCGATGGTATTTTTGGCCCAGCTGCGGAAATCCCAGCCGGAAAAGGCCAGGCGCAGTTCTTCTTTGCTGTGCAGGTGTATCTTGTTTAGCGCGTTGTGGACATGCGTTTTGACCGTTTCGGTGGAAATATACAGCTCGGCGGCGATCTGGTTGTTGGTGCAGCCCAGGC
>CAZBRI010000342.1:0-4046 GCA_964494055.1 uncultured Anaerolinea sp. | reverse complement strand
GATAGCTTCAGGTGACTGGAGTTCAGACGTGTGCTCTTCCGATCTCGCATCTACTAGATCTTGAGCAGTAAATTGAATATTTAGCCCATCCAGCAGGTTGCGGATGGTGTTCCAGTGCACCCGTTCCCAGGCTGCCGGGCTGGAATTGGCATTGTGAGGTGCCAGCATCACGTTATCCATTTTCATCAAAGGGCTGTCGATCGGGAGAGGCTCAACTTCGAATACATCCAGTGCTGCCCCGCCCAGTTTGCCCATCGATAGATTGTTGATAAGATCAGCTTCATTAACGATAGGCCCCCTGGCAGTATTGATCAGGATTGCGCCTTGTTTTGCATATGCCAGGGATGCCTGGTTGATCAGGTGATGGGATGTTGAGTTAAGATCACAATTGACTGAAATGAAATCTGACTGAGCCATTAATTCTCGCAGGCTGACCATCTTAATACCGGTTTCAGCGGTAAAAACATGATCTATCTCAACAATATCTGTGCCGAAAATTTTCATTCCAAAAGCCCTGGCTCGGCGTGTCAGCGCTTTGCCTATCGCCCCGACACCGATAATGCCAAGTGTCTGTTCATGGAGTGCTTTGCCCGGGATCTTTTCCCACTCGCCGCTTTTCATAGCAGCATTCATCCACGGCTGCCGGCGGGAAAATGCCAGCATATATCCCATGACAGTATCCGCCACAGGCAGGGTAAATGCATTGGGTGTCCGGCATAACCGGATTCCAAGACGGTCGCATGTTGGCGAGTCGATCGAATCAACCCCAGTTCCCCATTTGGAAATCACTTTCAGCCGGGGGGCACAGGCAGTCAGTACATCTTTCGAAAAACGGTCATCCCCGCAGATTGCCCCATCAAATTGGCCGGCGTATTTCAGGATTTCCTCTTCCTCAAGACGTTCATGAACATCAGGAAGAATCAGATCTATTCCAAATTTATCAAATACCGGCCGGAATCTGTCAGTGAATGGCAGCATATATGGAGCAGAAAAAAGAATGGTTGGCATGGAGTCTCGGGTAATTTAAAAATTAATTATTTGATGATCAGGGATCAGGATGATTGCATGGATCGCATCATTATATCGGCCAGCTGAAAGTCAAATTCTTCGTCGATATCAATGGCCTCGTGCCTGGGAATTTCATACATTAATGGCCGCTCTCCCAGGCGGTTCCTGCGGGTGAGCAGGTTTTGCCGGGTAAACAGGTAAAAACAGGAATTTTCTTCAAATACGGGCGGAAGATCCTGGGTCTGCAGGAGAATGGCCGGGTTGTGATTGATAGCCCGTGTCAGTCCATCCCATAAACGGGTTTGCAGCCGGGTAACCGAAAACATGGAATCATAGACCGGGTATTCACTCAAAAAACGCTGGATACTAGTGGATAGAGTCTGAGGTTTCAATAGCGGATTGGTACTGTGTGTCTGCAGGTAGTAATCTGCTTTAACAAGTGATGTGTCGTGCGATAATATTTCATTCATCGGTATGGTGTCAGCCCGAAGATGTTGGGGGCGCACGGTGATCTCAACTTGTGGAAAAGTACTTTTTAATCCTTCAATCACAGGAGCTGAATCAGTATCGACCAGTATTGTTGTGATCTCTGGAACCGCCAAAAGGGTTTCGATGATGTGCTGGTATAACGGCTTACCAGCCAGGACCCTGTAATTTTTACCGGGAACCCTCTGACTGTGATGGCGCATTGGAACGAGAGCAGCAATATTTGTCATATCAGCCTATTCCTGAATAATGGTTTCATCATCTATTATACCGAATCGGTTCAAATTCATTGATCTGCCGCTTTCACTTCTACATTTAATTTTTTTTTTACGACGGTTTTAGAGCAGGCATCAAAAAAAGCTTATCGGCTCTGCTACCAGTTGTTATCCTGTTCATAACCTAACTGTATCAAAAGATCGCCGGTAATATCCTTGAACAGTTTTTTATGTTCAGGAGTGAAGTATCTTTTCCATTCTCCGGTTTTACCTGAGCGGAAAGTGGGAGAGCGTTTGGGATCGATATTTGTTTCCAGTGCATCCATGATCAGTTCACGGGTGCTGGGCAGGGTAGTCACCCGTTTCAAGAAATGGTCAACAATTCGCCCGATGGTTTCACGGCGTTGAAGGATGATATCCTCAAACCGAATCACCAGCATTTCGGGGCGATCCAGCCAGCCGCGGTACAGGTCAAAACGCTTTGAAATATCAGGAAATTCTATCCCGCCGGGGGCATCCGGCCTGCCCAGAATACTGACTTTAAGTCTTTCATCAAAGTTCTTGAGATTTTCGATGTAATAGGCGTGATGCGCATGTGTTGGCGCCATCTCAGTAATATAAAATACGTGCGACACAACAATATCCCGGGGGTCTCTAAAAATAATATACGGGATAAATCGAGTATTGCAAACTTTTTCTATGACTTCAGGCCAGGCTAATAGATGGGTACTGGTCACATCCAATGGCTTAAGCGCATTTAGATATGTCAACGCCTCACTGACCGACCGTTTTTTGCCGGTTTCGCCTTCGTAAGAAACGAAAGGAAGGGCTACATGGGGGGAGAATGGCGCTACCCTGGAAAATCCCATCAAAATCTGGTCCAGCAAGTGTGTTCCGCTTTTCGGGAAAGAATTCGCCATCAGGATCGGCCAGCCGCCGTCGGGTTTGTGGATGTGGTTGAATTTTATTAGTTGAAGGAGAACTTCCGCCCTGTAAACAGGAAGGCGGAGCGTATCTCGAAAACTTGATGGTATAAACGCGGTGAATTCTTTTTTCATTTCAAACCTGCCGTGTTTTATTCATGATAAAAATAATTTCCCGGTAACAAAGTATTTTATTTAATTTGATTTTCATCAAGTAAGAAATCACCGTTTTCCAGCAGACCTTTTGTGATGGTCTGAATAGCCGGGGAATTCAAAAGATTAATTGGAAAAAACCATTTTAACCGGGCATGTGTCGAACGGATACCCGTTTCCAGGTATTCTCCAAAAGGCAGGGAAGTACGAAATAACTGGTAGTATAAAAAACGCCTGGCATTTCGTTTAAATTCAGCAGGTATATCGATGGAATCCTGGCTGAGGAATTTTTCAAGAGTTTTTGTGTATTCCTGCTGATTTGGTGGAAAGAAGACCGATGGATACTGTGTAAATCGAGCCTTGCCGGCACATAAAACAGCTGCGCCCATGATTGTGGCTTCCAAACCAATGGTTGAATTGTAGATCAAGACCATTTTCGCCCGTAAAATTAGTTCGTATGAGCTGAGATATTCACTCGGAGCAACGAAAAGGATATTTGGTTCTTCCAGGGCTTTGCTTTTTTCCACCCAGCCTGCCACAGTTTCCAGGCTGGATTTACGAATGCGTGTTTCGTCAGGGTGTGCGCGGATCACGAATAATGTTTCGGGGTGATTCCTGGCGGTTTTCAATATAAGGTCCAGCCAGGAAAACATATCTGTAAAAACCGTATTTGCATGCGGCTGGCTGGTGTCGAAGATTACATTGGTAAAAACCGGAATAACCTGTTTGAATTGAGCTGCTTTTTGCAGAAATTGTTCATCCAGACCCTTGATGGATGGCCAAAATTTGACACCCGCCATGGAGAAATTACCCTGAAAGCGATTCTGGAGATAAGTATCCAGCCGGGCATTTTGTACTTCATTCATTTCAAAGGATTCTGGAATATTGATCGGGTAGGCAGTTGATTCACCTTCTGTGAAAAATGCAGTCATTGGTAAAAGTCCAACTTCGTGACTGATCACCCGCAGGTTGTGTTGATGTGCTGTCCATCGGGCTGCAGCCTCCGGGAAGAACTGTCCATTGAAAACAACAACTATCCGTGGGTCAAATTCCTTGAGAAATAGCTCAAACTTGCGTGAAATATTCCAGGCTGATTTTATGTATTCCCTTAACAAAAACCTGGTGTTCTCATCATCAATAAGATTGTGCCTGCGCAGGATCCAGCGAAGACCAGGGTTTACCAGTCTGCCCAGCGGAACGCCATTGAAAGTGAATGTCATCAGATCGGGAAGCAGTAAATTCTGAATGGCACTAGACAATT
>CAZBRI010000341.1:0-4055 GCA_964494055.1 uncultured Anaerolinea sp. | reverse complement strand
CAACCGCTATTGCTCATCTGGAGTCCAATCGGTAGCTCACGCAGCATTTGCAATTATGACCGGGCAGTTGGATATCGCCATTGCCGGCGGTGCTGAATCGATGAGCCTGGTCCCAATGACCGGTAATAAATTCGCCCCTAATGCCTATTTTGCTGAAAAAGATCCATCCGTATTTACCAGCATGGGCCTGACTGCGGAAAATGTTGCAGAGAAATATGGCATCAAGCGTGATGAACAGGATTTATTTGCTTTTCAATCTCATCAAAAGGCAGTTAATGCAGTTAACTCCGGCTTGTTTGACCCTGAAATTGTCCCTGTGGAAGTGACTGCTGTCGAGATGATCGACGGTTTACCGGTGAGCCGCCAATTTGTTGTAAGCCGGGATGAAGGTCCTCGCGCAGATACGACGATCGATGCCCTTTCAAAATTAAAACCAGCTTTCAAAGAAGGCGGTTCAGTGACAGCCGGAAATTCATCTCAAACATCCGATGGTGCTGCGGGTGTTGTGATTATGTCAGCTGAAAAAGCCGGTGAATTAGGGTTAAAACCCCTGGCAAAATTTATTTCATTTGCTACTGCAGGTGTACCGGCAGAGTTAATGGGTATTGGCCCGATTGCCGCTATACCGAAAGCATTAAAAATTGCCGGACATAAGCTTTCAGAGATTGATCTGATCGAATTGAATGAAGCTTTTGCTGTTCAATCTTTGGCAGTAATTAAGGAGCTTGATTTGGATCCATTGAAAGTAAATGTAAATGGAGGCGCTATTGCACTTGGGCACCCGCTGGGTTGTACCGGCGCGAAATTGACCACACAGCTGATTTATGAGATGGCCCGGCGAAGATCCCAATTTGGGATGGTCAGCATGTGTATTGGCGGTGGAATGGGTGCAGCCGCTATCTTTGAAAACTTACAATAGAATATAATTATCCTCAAGGAGATAATATAAAATGCCGCTAACCATAGTCGATCTGATGTCCAAAATGCCATCTGCTTTTGTTCCTGAAAAAGCAGCCGGCCTGGATGTAACATTGCAGTTTGTTTTTTCTGGTAATGAACCGGGTGAATGGTATGCAGTGATCAAAGATGGAAAGGTTGAAGTACAGCAGGGAAAACATCCATCTCCAAAGATGACCTTGACTGCAGATTCTGATGATTATGTAAAATTATTTACCGGTCAATTGGACCCGATGGCTGCATTTATGGCTGGTAAATTAAAATTATCAGGCGATTTGAATCTTGCCATGAAAATGACACAATTCTTCAAAATGAGATAAAAAAAATTAGTTTTCAATAAAAAAATAGCTGATCGGCATCTGCCGGTCAGCTATTTTGGTTTTTGGAATAAACAATTTTCTGCTTGATTAACTCTTTAGGAAATCTTCCAGGGATCCCTTGCTTATCCTATAGGCATTTCCGAGTTTTTTCGCTTTCAGATCGCCTGAAGTAATGGCAGCCATCACGTCCTCTTCGGAAACACGCAGGTTGGCAGCTGCTTCTGATGGGGTCATGACATCCGGTGTGCCATTGGATTGGCCGCCGCCATTGTTGACAGGCTGCTGCTGTTGTTGAGATTGCTGCTGCATGCCGCCGTTTAATGCCTGTCCCATCAGGTTGCCAATGCCCATGCCTGCGCCGATTCCTGCAGTCAATCCGGCACCGCCGCTCTGATTATTGGCAGCATCTCGCATGGCATCTGCAGCCTGGAGTTGAGTATAAACATTCATATCCAGCATACCCATGTCACGCAGTTCCTGGGCAGATTTGTCAGAAGGTTTAAGGTTACCGATATAAAAGGTCTTCAGGGTTAAACCCAACGCAGCAAAGTCATCCTGTGCCTTGGCACGTACACCTGCGCCGAGTTCTTCAGTCAGGCCGATCAGTTCAAGAACACTTCTCTTTGCACCAGTTTCACCCAGAATATCCTGTAATTTTGAAAGCAAGACCGTCCGGACACGTTCTTCAATTTCAGTCGTCCGGAAAATGGCCTGCTTGCCAACGATATTGGTCACAAATAATTGCGGGTCACTGACCTGGTATGAATAAGTACCAAAACCCTGGAGAAGAGCCACTCCCAGCCCGACACCCGGGTTACGGACAATGATTGGTTGGGGTGTACCCCATTTTTTATTTGCGAATTCTTTTAGGGATACAAAGTACACTTCAGCCGGGAAAGGTGTGCGGTCATTGAAGGCTTTTCCAATAAAATCGATCAATTTTGGCACGTTGGCAGTCACCAAGGTATGCATTCCAGGTCCAAAAACATCCAGTGCCTGGCCATTGCGGAAGAAAACTGCCGCCTGTCCATCACGCACGATCAGCTGTGAACCAATGCGGTAATCACCTATGCCGCTGTCATCTGGAAAGCGGTGAACAATTTCATCCACCATTTCGTTGCGATATTCAATTACATCAAAAATTCTGGCCATGTCTTTCTCCTTTAGACCTTAAAATGACTTGTTAATTATAGCCTTTTCAGGCGCTGCTTTCAAGCAGATATACGAGAATGATAAGAAAAAAGTTTCTGCCTGCCGTAAAGGGAAGTATTAATCAGCCATCGGTTTTCCATTACCTTTATTTCGGATCATGATAACTTCTGCCATGATACTGATCGCAATTTCCTCAGGGGTTTCTGCATTCAATTCCAATCCAATAGGAGCATGAATTCTTGCAATTTGCTCTTCGGTAATCCCCTGTTCTTTCAATCCTTTAATAGTCACTGACCACCGTCTGCGTGAGCCGATAACTCCAATGTAGGCAGCATTGGTTTTTAAAAGAAAAGGAATTCCAGGAATGTCAGTTCCAACACCGCGCGTGGTAAGTACAAAGTAGGTTTGTTTATTTATTTTTGTTTGGTGAGGTAACTGTTCAATACTGACTGGGAAGAATTCATCGGCGTCCGGGTTTGCCTCTGCTTTACAAAACTCTGTTCGATCATCAGAAACAGCCACCCTGAATCCGGACCATTTAGCCAGGTGTGCAACTGCTTTACCGACATGACCGCCGCCAATGATAATAATTCTCGGGGCTGGTAAATATGGTTCCACGAATACCTCCACCTGTCCGCCGCACACTCCAACGTCCCCGCGTGCCGGATCTGTCATTGAATACGATAATTTTCTTGGTTTACCGTCCGTAAGTGCAACCCAGGCTTCATCCAGAACACGATGCTCAAGTTCGCCCCCGCCGACTGTTCCGGAAAAATCTCCATTGTTATATACCAGCATTTTACTGCCAACATGCCGCGGGGTTGATCCCTGGGTGGAGATGATCGTGCACAGGGCGAAGCTTTCACCGCTTTCTTGTAATTCGGCGATGAGGGCGAAAATACTTTTTTTCATTTTTCCAATAATCCCAGTACCGCAGGAAGAAGTTGTTTCTTCCGGGATACGACGCCTGGTGCATCTCTTGTTCCATCCGGGAGAGGCGGGAAGGGAAGTTCATCCAAAATAGGCGGCGCAGGATTAGAAATGAATAAACGGCTCGATCCGCGGACAACATCCGTCACCAATAGAACAGTAAAATCCAATCCTCGTTTGTCTCTCAAGTCATTCACTGCCTGCTGAAGTGCAGCTAAATGTTCACGCAGCTGCATCAAGTCAGTTACCTCAGCCTGTGCTACTGCAAACTTAAAACCACCAGCTTCATAAGGTTTAATGTCAGTGCTCACGACATCATTTGGATCTTTATTGGCAAGCCCTGCACCCGCCGACAGGACTGCCATTCCATAACTTTGAATGGTTTCACCTTTTAGGGGTCCGCTGCCAACAAATGCCCAGCGCGATAATCTTTCAGATGCCAGCTTATCACGCGTGGTTGTTGTTGGAGAAGTGAGTACCAAAGTATCGGCCAGTAATCCAGCAAGCAGCATCCCTGCCAGTGACGGCGGCATGGATAATCCGGCTTCTGCTGTAAGCTCCGAAACCAGTGTGCTGGTAGATCCAACGGTATCCACGGTAAATTTGATCGGTTGGTGTGTGTGCGGGTTTCCAAGCCGGTGATGATCTAATATTTCCAGGAGTTCGGCTTCTTCCAGGGCAGCTATTGCCTGCCGG
>CAZBRI010000340.1:0-4061 GCA_964494055.1 uncultured Anaerolinea sp. | reverse complement strand
AGAAAAAAACAAAACCACGGGAATTCACCCAGCGCAAAGCCTGATCCGGATTTATTAGCGGTTGGTACGGCGGAAGCAGGAATGTTTCAGCGCGGTAAGCTGTCAGAACTTCAAGCGGTAATTCTATGGTTTGATCTGGCATATTAAGTGTTTGATAAATGCTTTCTCAATAAGAGTTTCCCAAAACGAGCGTGTAGCATGGTGCAATTATTATTGAAGTATAATATTTTACGAATATTTTGATCTATTACAGTCATTTATACTCGATTATTGGTCGAGTATGGAATTGATAATTGTAATTTTTCCGGCATGGCTGGAAACTATTTCTTCACCCGGCTGCATTGTCCCCGTATCGGGAGCATTTAGCCTGATCGATACGATTTCAAATTGTAATGAAAAGCTCACTGTTATTTTTTTTAACTGTTTTCAACAGGAAAATCGATGACAAAGAACAGGTTTATTAGATTTTTTGCTCGGAAGGAATTAATTGCTTCCCTGCTTGCGGTCTATTCATATTTTTTCATGGAATGGTTATTCCTGGTGACGATGCCGTCCTTTATGGCATCCTTGGACCTGCTTCAAAAATTGAAGATCCTTCTGATTCCATCACTTGTGATTGGCGTCATTATCATGGCCATCACTGCCCTGTTGATAGTTGTTTCAGACCGAATGCCGAAAATTTCCTGGAGCAAAGCGCTCGTACCAGCGGTTATCTATGGGCTGCTGTCTTTCATCCTTCTGGATAATTTCACCTACACTTTATTCAAAATCGGTGTTGTCACAAGTAAGGGCATTCCAAGATTGCTATACGCAGTTTTTGTCATTGCCTCCATCCTTTATTTTACTAGGTCCACTCATCTTCAATTTTCTCAAAAACAAAGCAGAAAAATTGAAGGCACCACTTTCCTGATTCTTGGGCTTTTCTTTTTGTCAATAGCTGCATTTATTACCGAAATCCCAGCTCTTTACAGGAATAACGCCAGCAAGCTGGACCCGGTCAGCCAGTCTATCTCCATCAAACCAAATATTATTTTGATCGGGTTTGACGGGGTGAACGCTTCTGAAATGTCAGCTTATGGATATGACAAAAAAACCACACCAAACATAGAGGCACTCTCCAAAAATGCACTTGTGATGGAAAATGCCTTCTCCAATGCCGGCAAGACCTACGGCGCACTGACAGCCATTTTGACTGGAAAAAACCCGCTGCAGACAAAAGTGATCTCACCACCCGATATTTTAGAAGGGAATGACGCATACCAGCACTTTCCCGGGATATTGAAGCAGCTGGGCTATGCGTCTTATCAAATTACATTCCGACCCTACGCCGATGCTTACAGTCAAAACATAAAAAACGGTTTTGATATCGCTAACCAACGGAAAGCAAATGTAAATCCACTATTTGACAATATAAACAATATCGATTCCAGCGGCAGTCTTTATTTTTCGACCCTTGTGTATCAACGTCTGACAGAACGGCTGGAACATGTTTTCTTTATTAAACCGATGGAAAATCCGTTCAAAATGGTCAATAAACCGGAACGGGAGATCAGTCAGAAGAAACTATATAATGACATGATCGATTATATTCAGACATCAGATAAACCGGTTTTTGTACATGTGCACATGATGGTCACCCACGGTCCCATGTTTTCACCTGACAATTTGACTTTTTCCAGCGGAGAGACTCAATCCACCGGCTGGATGACAAATTTTTATGATGATGCCATTCTTGAATCAGACAGGTACTTTGGCGAACTGTTTAGCTGGCTGGAAAATTCCAACAGGCTGGATAATACGATCGTGATCCTATATTCTGATCACGGCATCGAATGGAATCCGAAAGAAAAGATTCCGCTGATGTTCTGGTTTCCAAAAGGCCGGTATGCTGGAAAGATCGAGAATAATGTACAATTGATCGATATTGCACCCACCCTCCTGGATTATCTTAATATCAAACAGCCAGCCTGGATGCACGGCGATTCATTGATTGCGAAGAATTTCAATCCGGCAAAATCCATTTTCATTGCGGATGTTGCACCTGACAATGCAAATAATGGCGAAAACTCAACTTCAGCAGCACAAACCGTCTTTTCCCCGCCTTTTTACCAGCTTGGCAGGCTAGACCTGATCGTTTGCAGCCAGTGGTTCTCGCTGGACCTCGGGTCTCCATCCATAACGAGCGGTACGATCGCTCATTCGACTGTAAAATGCCCCGCATCCGAAATTCCGTCCCCCGAACAGGCAGCCGGGATTTTAGTCCAAAAACTTAAAGATAGCGGGTATGATATTTCGGCATTACCGGCCAGCATACCGGTAAAATAAGAAGTACCTGCCTATAATAAACGGAGGATCTCCATGCAATTTTATACAAGTTCGTTAAGCACATTGCTAGAAAATAAATATTTATACCTCGATCCTGGTGCCGGCAGCATGCTCTTGCAGATCGCCATCGCTGCTGTCCTGGGAATTTTCGTGTTTGTGAGAATGCAATGGGCAAATATCAAGAAACTTTTTGGGAAAAAATCTAATCCGCCGCTGGATGATAACGATCAAGATGAATAAATCAGCATTGTCATCTTCATTCAGGGACCCGAATGGATTTCTCTTTAAGAGAGATGGGAAACTTTACCGGCAGGTAAATCAACGATATGCCGGGGATTACAGCCACCTGATGACCTCAGGTTTATATGAAAAACTGACAAAGGCCGGCCAGATGATTGGACACACTGAGGTGGAAATCCCGCCCAGTGATGCAGACAATTCTTTCAAAGTTATCCAGCCTGACCTGGTGCCTTTCATTTCCTACCCTTATGAATGGTCATTTTCCCAGTTAAAAGATGCAGCCTTGAGAACACTTTCGATACAAAAACGTGCCATAAAATTTGGCATGAGCCTCAAGGATGCCAGCGCATATAACATACAGTTTTTTCAAGGCAGGGCCGTCCTGATCGACACACTCTCTTTTGAAATTTACAGGGAAGGGGAACCCTGGACGGCATACAAACAATTCTGCCAGCATTTTCTCGCTCCGCTGGCCCTTATGGCGAAGAAAGACATACGGCTTAACCAGCTGCTTCGTATTTATATAGACGGTGTACCGCTAGACCTGGCGAGCCGCTTGCTTCCCTTCTCCACCCGCTTCAATTTTGGCCTGCTGACACACATCCATTTACATGCCCGGGTTCAAAGCAGGTATGCCGATAAGGAAATACAGGTAAATAATCCTTCAAAAAATAGCACCGTGAGTAAGGATGCTCTATTGAACCTGATCGACAATTTAGCCGATACCATAAACAAACTGGAATGGCAGCCGGCCGGAACTGAATGGGGAAATTATTACCAGATTACCAATTATTCCAATTCAGGCTTCGACCATAAAAAAGAACTGGTAGCCGGCTGGACAAAGAAAATTAATCCAGCAATGGTTTGGGACCTTGGCGCAAATAACGGTGAATTCACCCGCCTGGCTTCCGCACTCGGAATTCCATCAATCGCCTTTGATATTGATCCGGCCGCGGTGGAACAGAATTACCGTAAAGTTAAGGCCGATAAAGAAACCAACCTGCTGCCTCTGCTCCTGGATCTGACAAACCCTTCACCCGCCATAGGCTGGCATAACCGCGAAAGGGATTCAATCACCGAACGGGCACCGGCCGGCATGATTTTTGCCCTGGCGATCATCCATCACCTGGCAATCTCAAATAATGTACCGCTGCCTAAAACAGCCGAGTTCTTTGCAGACATCGGAAATTGGCTGATCATTGAATTTGTGCCAAAAAATGACTCGCAGGTTCAAAAGTTACTGACCAGCCGCTTGGATATTTTTGATCACTACGACAAAGAAAGTTTTGAAAGCTCTTATTCCGAATATTTCAAAATTCATGAGTGCGTACCGGTCAACGGATCGGAACGATTTCTTTACCTGATGGAAAAGCTTTAATTCCTCCCCGGGTATTAACTCAGGCTTAATATTTTTCATACATTTTTCAGATGCTGAAGAAAGTAATTCTTTCAGATCGGAAGAGCACACGTCTGAACTCCAGTCACCTGAAGCTATC
>CAZBRI010000339.1:0-4064 GCA_964494055.1 uncultured Anaerolinea sp. | reverse complement strand
ACCCAGATCTACACTGCTCTGAACACTCTTTCCCTACACGACGCTCTTCCGATCTTACCCCGATCCTTTCGCTTCAGAACGCGCTTTTCAATTATTAACTCAGGTTTCCGGCCGGGCAGGTCGTTCGTACCGTGGCGGCAGGGTTATTATGCAGACTTTCATGCCGGGCAATCCGGTTATCCAGATGGCTTCAAAGCATGATTTTGATTCTTTCTTTAATTGGGAACTCGAAAATCGACGCAGTCTTGGTTATCCGCCTTTTTCCCGGCTTGTTCGTCTTGAATACCGGCATGAAAATGAAGAAGTTGTCCGAAACCAGTGTGATGACTTTATGATATTCATCAAAAATCTCATCGAACAATTCAATCGAACAGAAACGACCATCATTGGTCCGGTTCCCTGTTTTTTTGCAAAAGAAAATGGTTTGTTCCGCTGGCAGATTATTGTCCGCGGCCCGGACCCCCTGAGTTTGCTGCGGAACCGGGTTCCCGTTGGATGGCGGGTTGAAGTTGACCCTGTAAGTTTGCTATAATTTAAGATATTATTAATTCGCTGTACAATAAGGAGTTTATCAATATGCAATCTTTCTCTCGCGGTTGGAATTTCTTGACACAGGCCTGGAAAATGGCCGCTGCTGATGGCGATCTGTTAAAACCATCCATTTATGCCATGCTGGTTGGTTTTGTTGTTTCACTGATTGGCGCAATCCCCATTATCATATCTGTGGTTTTACTGGGTATGGACAGTCTTATTGGCAGGATTGTCACCGGCTTTTTTGGTGTTCTCCTTATCTTCGCCCAATATGCCATAACTTATATTTTTTCAGCCATGACAGTGAAATTGATCTACGATTTCCTGACCTCAGGTGATGGACAAATGGACAAAGCCTGGGAAATGGTCAAACGGGATTGGCTGGATATCCTGACATTGGCAGCAGCCTCAACCCTGGTCAATATGATAAAAAACTGGGTACGCGGCAGCGGAAAAAATCGCAATTTTATCCGCGAATCGATTGCAAATATGATCGATACACTCTGGACCGAGGCTACTTTCCTTGTGCTGCCAATCATGGTTCTGGAGGATATCAATCTCAAAGATGGTCTCAAACGCGCGACTTATATTGTCAAAAACAACCTGCTCCTGGTGGGGATTAGTACCGTCGGTGTCCGATGGGTGACGGGTTTGATCGGATTTATTTTCGCGATTATCGGTCTTGGAATTGGTTTTTGAATTGCCTTCCCGCTTATCTCTATTGCTGGTAATTCAACTATTTTGATCGTTATCGCAATCATACTGGCTATCCTGGCTGCGTCTGTATTTTTTATGGCAGCCAATGTCATCAATTCTTACACATCAACAGCTTATCACACCTGCTTATACCTCTGGGCTCGCAGCACGGAGCAGGCCGGACAGGGTGTAACAGCTGCCATTCCGGCACCGCTTGCCGCAGTTTTGGGGAATTGACATGCAGCAGCATTCGCAAACACCTCCCCGCCGGATTTTTCTTACCTGGGATGATGTTGACCGCTTGATTGATAAGCTGGTACCTCAATTCAACCGGGAATTCAACGCAATGGTGATCATCACCCGCGGGGGAATGATCCCCGGTGGTTTATTGGCTGAGGCCATGAATATTACGCATATCCTGACCGCCGCAGTCGATTTCCCGGCTGAAATGGAGCGTGATAAGCAGCTCATGGCCTGGCCGGAATTTATTCAATTCCCATCTCCTGATAAACTGATCGGCCGTTCAACCTTGATTGTGGATGATGTATGGGGTTCCGGTCGGACGATCACATCCGTTAAACATAAAATATCCACTGCCGGAGGTTTCCCTGAAACCTGTGTCCTTCATTACAACCCTTATCGCAATCTATTTAATTCTACAAAACCAGATTATTATGCCGATATCACCGATGCCCGCACAATCTACCCCTGGGAAATAGACCGCGGTGCTGATCGTGTCATGCTAGGCGAAGGCGACCGGTTGTAAAGCAATTCGGCAATTCGATTCTCAAGATAAACGGTTTTAGTATCAACTACATTATGAAGTAGCTGCAGAAGTTAACTAGTAACTGTTACTCGTTTTTTGCTGGATTTTTACTTTTAAAAACCATGTCATTCCTGTCAGATGCCGGCAGAATAATAATTTGGCGAGTGTGTAGTTTGTTATAAAAGCTGCTATGTCATTGCGGCGAGCGTGTACCCTGCGAGGAATCAATCCCCTCGCATCTCAGAGAAAATTCCTTTTTCAGTACTTACGATACCGTCCAAAACAAACCAATTTTCACAATAATAATATACCCGCTAAAATCGGCCATTTTCCTATCAAAACTCAAATAACTTTAAAAGAATAATCGGATTGCTGACTTAAAAAAATTATTATCAACGAAAAAAGTGAAACAAAGGCAATATTCCTTGTTTCACTTTTTATATGCTGCCTATATATTAGTTGACTTACGCTCACCGAAAACTTATTTGGTTTATTTTATGTCAAGTTTTTCCACCAAATCCAATTTTACAACAGCCCTTCCTGAACCAATAATTCCGCATTGTAAATCGACCCGCCGGCTGCTCCTCGAATCGTGTTATGCGATAAAACGACAAATTTCAGGTGGAACAACGGGTCTGACCGAACCCTGCCGACCACAGTCGTCATACCTTTTCCAGTCATCCGGTCCAATCTTGGCTGCGGCCTGTCATTTTCATCCCGTACAATCATCACCGGTCTGGGTGCCGATGGCAGATCTCGAGCAGCACTCTTCGCCTCGTAGCTTTGTAAAGCTTTGATCGCCGCTTCCGGGGCTGCCGGGGCGGCAAATTCCACGCTGGCACACACAATATGTCCATCGATCACTGCCACCCGGTTTGTGTGAGCAGAAAATTTCGCCTCTGAAAATATCACACCATTTTGACCTGGTTTCCCGCCGGGAATCTGATCAACAAATTTTCCCAGCATTTTTCTGGGTTCCCATTCCACCTTGGCTTCTTCACCGCCGATATTGGGGATCACATTGTCAATAATATCCAGCGAAGGAACACCTGGGTATCCTGCACCGGAGAGCGCTTGCAGTGACACGGCAAATACCTTTTTCAATTCAAATTGATCATCCAGTGCTTTCAATGCTACTGTCAGACCGGTGCTCGTGCAGTTTGGATTGGTCATAATACATCCGCTCCAGCCGCGTTCCAGCCGTTGACGTTTTACCAGGTGAATGTGCTCCGCATTGACTTCCGGTAGTAATAGGGGCACATCCTCATCCCGCCGGTAGGAAGATGCGTTTGAACAAACTGCCATCCCTGCTTTCGCAAATTCTGGTTCAATGTCTTTTGCCAATTCAGCCGGTAAAGCTGAAAAAACGATCCTTGCATCGCCGATGGCTTTTGGTTCAGCCGGGACAAGAGTCATATTCCGCGCCCATTCCGGCATTGGATCAGAAAGAACCCAGCGGCAGGCTGTACTGTAAGTCTTTCCTTCAGACCGGTCAGAGGCTGCCAGTGCAACAACCTTGAACCAGGGATGGTTATCCAGCAATGAAACAAATCTTTGGCCGACTGAACCGGTGGCACCCAGCACTGCAACAGGAATTGGTTGAGGCATCTCGACTCTCCTTATCGATAAAATTCTATAGTGATTAAATAATCCAATTTATCCATAACTTAAAATAATGACAAAAATATATTTGATTTATTTATTCCACGATCAACTCGTGTAATGCCCGAACAGCCTGTGTATCATGTTTGCCTTCAACCACCATACTGATTGATACATCGGAAGACCCGTGAGCAATGGCGAGTACATTCACGTCAATTTCGCCCAATTTGCTGAATATTTTTCCGGGCACCCAGGCAGTATTCCGGGTTCCCGCACCAACAACGGTGATAATGGACACATCTTCGGTGGCCCAAACCTGGTCTATATCTTTATCTGCTAATTCTGAAGCGAAAACATTGGATAATGCTGTCAGGACAATCTCAGCTGAAACCGCCGGTACGGCAAAACAAATCGATTGCTCGGAGGATGCCTGTGTGATTAATGGCACGCTCGTACCGGTAGATGCCAC
>CAZBRI010000338.1:0-4071 GCA_964494055.1 uncultured Anaerolinea sp. | reverse complement strand
ATTTCCTGTTTTTTTACTCCCCTGCGAAAAAATCGCAAAGGCTTATATATTTAGAATACTTATGAAGATTGCTTATTTAGTTCTGGAAGAACACCCCTATGGCAGAGAAATGCTGCGAGTATTGCTTGAAAATTCACAGATACCCGGATTAATTATCCAGGAAGTATCCTCAGTTGGTGACATTGAAAGAGATAAATTTCTTCAAAGAATAAATGGACAGCCTGTTCCTCCCCGTTTAAACGAAATCATCACCGGGGAAAAAATACCTGTTTACTGTGTGAAAAATCATAATGATCAAGAAACCCAGGATTTACTTATCAATTTTAATCCTGATCTTCTTGTTCTTGGCGGGACACGAATCATTAAGCCAAATATATTAAAAATTCCAAAAATTGCGACCATTAATTCTCATCCAGGGTTATTACCTGTTTTAAGAGGATCAGCTTCGGTTGGCTGGGCTTTATATAAAGACCTTCCGCAGGGTGCTACTGTCCATTTTATCGATCCTGGAATCGATACAGGTGACATCATCATTAAAAGAGAATTGAAAATATATCGGAATGATACTTATGAAAGCATTAATTATCGAATCGGGCTGCTTGCCGGCCGGCTTATGAGTGAAGCAATTTCCCTGATTGCAAAAGGTAATCCGCCAAGGCAATCCCAGGACCTAAACCTAGGTGAAACATACAAGGTTATCCCTGACGAATTACTTGAAGAAGGAAAACAGCGATTGGTATCAGGACAATATTCTCATTTTTCTGATTGATATTATTTAGAAATATTCAGGAATTCTTAATGAACAATATAGATCTTTCTCGTGAATATGCCATAACTCTAGATGCTGGCGATGAGCTGTCAGGTTATCGCAGCTATTTCCACATTGAAGATCCTGAGCTGATTTATTTGGATGGAAACTCACTTGGCAGACTGCCATCAAATACAGCCAGCAAAGTGAAGGAAATCATTGTTGATGAGTGGGGAAACGAATTGATTCGTTCCTGGGGAAGAAATTGGTTCACTGCGCCAAACCGGGTCGGAGAAAAAATAGCCGGGCTGATCGGTGCCGGTCCCGGACAAGTAATTGTCAGTGATTCAACAACAGTTAATTTATTTAAACTTGCCATGAGTGCGCTGATGCTGCGCCCTGAAAGAAAAAAAATTCTGACAGATACTTTGAATTTTCCATCGGATATTTATATGCTCCAGGGATGCAATAACATCCTGGGAAACAAACACGAAATTCAATTATTAGAATCTATAGACGGCATGATGGTTGACACCCGGACTGTTATCGATGCTATTGATGAAGAAACTGCTCTCGTTATATTATCGCACGTGGTTTTTAAAAGTGGATACATGTATGATGCAAAGAAAATAACGGATCATGCTCATAAAATGGGTGCTTTGGTTCTATGGGACCTGAGTCACTCAGCAGGATCTGTACCCGTTTCACTGGATGAATGGGAGGCTGATTTTGCTGCTGGCTGTACTTATAAATATCTAAATGGAGGTCCAGGGGCACCTGCATTCTTATATGTAAATAGGTCACTGCAAAGTACGGCACTATCGCCTATTTGGGGTTGGTTTGGTAATAAAAACCCTTTTAATTTCGAACTTCAATATAATCCCGCTGAAGGAATCCAGCGATTCTTATGCGGAACACCTCCCATCCTATCGATCGGAGCAATTGAGAACGGGGTAGAACTGCTCCTGGAAATCGGAATCGGAAATTTGAGAAAAAAATCTATCGCGTTATCAAATTACCTGATTGCGTTATCCGATGAAATTCTCAGCCCTCTTGGCTTCGTTCTTGGTACTCCAAGGGAGATCGAAAAACGCGGGTCGCATGTGAGCCTTCAGCATGAGGATGGTTACCGTATCAACCTTGCCCTGATTGAAGAAATGAAAGTAATTCCAGATTTTAGAGAGCCCAACAATATTCGACTGGGACTAACTCCTGCATATACTTCCTTCCTGGATGTATGGGAATGTATAAACCGAATCCAGTCTGTAATCACTCAAGAACGTTACTTGCACTTTTCTGAAACAAGGCAGAGCGTTACATAAGATCCGTAATAAAGATAATTAAAATCTCTTCACCTAATACGCTTATTGCATTTATTGACGAGAGAAAACATATTTTTCTTGCAGATTCCACATGATTGTGCTAAAATAACTGTTGAAAATTCAATACCGCAAGCGTCGAAAAGTGGGAAACCCCCACTTTTTCGTTTGATATACATCCACATGTCTGAAATCAATCAGACCAAGGTTCCGGTAACCATTCCATCGGGAGTTCGTGTAAGATGAAAAACGAGTTTAGCCTGGCTTTTAATGAAGTGCTCGAAGAAAAACAGCTTCCCAGGGAGATCATCCTGGGAGCACTCGAGTCGGCGATGGTTTCTGCCTATCGCCGGGCAGTCAATGCTTCGAGCCAACAACACGTAGAAGCCAAAGTTGATCCAGAAACCGGCAAGGTGATGGTTTTTGTTGAAAAAGAAGTGGTCGAAGAAGTGCAGGAAGAGCGCACCGAAGTTGAACTTTCGGCTGCCAGAAAAGTCAACCCTACTGCACAACTTGGAGACCTGGTGATTGTTGAGTCAACACCCGCTAATTTTGGCCGTGTTGCCGCTCAAACAGCCAGGCAGGTTATTCAACAGCGTATACGTGAAGCTGAACGATCTGCACAGATGGTTTACTTTGAACGACAACTTGGCGAGATCGTCAGCGGTGTTGTTCAGGCAACTAACCCGACAAATACAACCGTTGGACTGGATATGAAAGCGGAAGGTGTGATGCCGGCAAATCAGCGCATCCCCGGTGAAAAATTCCGTGTTCATGATCGCTTACGGGCTATCATCATGGAAGTTAAGGATGGTTCCCGCGGACCACAGATCATTCTCTCCCGAGCGCACCGCAACTTCTTACGCAGACTACTTGAGAACGAAGTTCCAGAAATCTATCATGGGATCGTTGAGATCCGTGCCATCTCCCGGGAACCGGGACAGCGTGCAAAAGTCGCCGTATCCGCGACCCAGGCTGGAATCGATCCTGTAGGCGCTTGCGTTGGTGTCAAGGGCGTTCGCATCCAGGCGATTGTTAAAGAGTTACACGACGAAAAGATCGATATCATTGAATGGAATCCTGACCCGATTGTTTACATTTCAAAAGCCATAAGCCCGGCCCGTGTGAGCGGTGTTTATCTGAATGAGAACGAGAAGACAGCTACAGTTGTTGTCATGGAAGATCAGTTGTCACTTGCAATCGGACGCGATGGTCAGAATGCCCGCCTTGCTGCAAAATTGACCAGCTGGCGTATTGATATCAAGTCGGTTGTTGAAGCTGCCGGTGATACCATCAGCAAACTGCAGAATGATCCATCTATGCATTTGACAGCTGATTATGAAAAAGAAAATATCGTGCACATCGGTGAGATTCTCAGTAAGAAATCTGAAAATCGTCCGATTACACCAGAAGAATACACAAGCCTTGCTCAATTTGTTGACCGTGTTGAACGGCGCAGTATTGAACGGCAGCAAGCCGAAGATAAGGCCAATGCAGAAAAACTCGCTGAAGCACGTTCAGGTATTCCCGAAGAAGCCTTTACATTGCCGCTTGATGCACTGGGCCTGCCAGAATTTGTCTTCAACATTCTGACCGAAGCAGATTACCTTTCTGTCGGTGAGTTGTTGATGGCAATGAATATTAATAAAGATAAAGTGCTCGGATTATCCGGCATCGGACCCAGAGCGATCGACGCAATCGAAAAAGCAATTTCTGAATTAAAACTTGGCGCTCAGCCTGAACCAGAAGCTGCTGCTGAAGCTCCTGTCATTGAAGCCTCGCAGGCAGCTGAAACTGCCCCAGAAGCAGCTAATCAGCCAGTTGCTGCGGATACAGTTCTGCAGGCCGGCAGCCAGGCAGAAGAAATATCAGCCGAACAGCCAATTTCAGCTGAACAATCTATAGAACCTGTACTGGAAGGTCAGGCAGCTGCCGAGTCTTCCCTGGAAGAAACAGGACCTGAAGTATCTTTCGAAGAATTATTCAAACTCAAACCGGATGCCT
>CAZBRI010000337.1:0-4082 GCA_964494055.1 uncultured Anaerolinea sp. | reverse complement strand
TGAATATGCTGCGGGCTCTGTCAGACCCGACTGATGATCTCTCCATGGCCGGTTTACTGCGTTCGCCAGCCTTCGGTCTGACTGATGCCGCGCTTTACCAGTTGGGCAGGGATGGTTTGGGGTATCTTCAAGCGCTCGAGTCTGATATTACCTATTTAAATGAAGCAGACCGGGACAGTGCAGCGAGGGCATTGAATGTGATCCATACCCTTCAGCCCCTGGTGGACAGGGTTCCGGTGGCTGAGATACTAAAGAAACTGGTCGATATGATCAATTACCGGGCAATCCTGGCGACTGCTGATCGTCCTCCGTCCAAGCTGACCGGCAGCCAGGTTCAAAAGTCCGCAGGTGGTACCGGCGGAAGGTTATGGCGCAACATCGACAAGCTGCTGGGGGATGCCCTCTCCAGCCGCCAGGTTTTTGTGCGTGATTTCCTAGATTACCTGCTGACGCTGAATGAAGCCGGCAGCCGTGAAGGCGAGGCTCCCGCTGAAGCGGAAGGCGCTGTCAGGCTGATGACCATCCATAAAGCCAAGGGCCTGGAGTTTGAGCTGGTGGTTCTGGCTGATGCCAGCCGGAAAGGCACGTTAACAAGTCCAGCCTTCTATCTGCATCCTGAGATCGGCGCCGCGTTTAAGTTTGAAGAAACACCATTGCTGTTCAATGCTGCAAAATTACTTGATCATAAAATGGAAGAAATGGAGCTCAAACGCCTGCTGTATGTGGCCCTGACACGGGCAAAGAATAAGCTGCTGGTCAGCGGGCATGCATCCCACGGTAAAGGCGGCTCCAGCCTGTCCATGGAAGGCTGGACGAAAGACCTCGTTACCGCGGCCGGCCTGGATTTGGCTCAATTATTGGCGCAAAACGGCAAACCGGAAATTATCAACAGCCCGATGAGTTTTCCCATCCGCACCTGGGTGGTGAATGAAGCCGATCTGCCCGAGACTGTGGATGAATCAGGGTTGGAAGCGGGTGATTTTGAACGGGCCAGCAGCGATGGTAGACCCCTGTTTCCGCCGCTGATTGAAGCGGTGTTGGATGTGCCCGAACCTGGTGAATTACAGGCAGGGAAAATCCCTGCTGATCAGGTTGATGACAGTGTGCGTTCCCGCTGGCCGGTGACCGGTGAACCTGGCAGGCTCAATTCGATCAAGGTTGGAACGATGGTGCACAAGGCCATTGAGCTGTGGCTGTTCCCTGGTGACCCGCGCTTGATCCCGCTGCTGGAGATCACCGCGCTCAACGAAGGCCTGGCTGATTCGAATGTCCGCGGCCGGCATATTCACCGGGTGCTGGATATCCTGGAACGCCTGCAGGTGCTGCCAATTTGGGCAGAGATGAATACTGCTGATGAGCGGCATCATGAAATACCGTACAACATTTCGCTCAACGAAAATTACGAAAGCCGCAAAATCGACCTGCTTTACAGGCTGAAGGATGATTGGTATGTGGTCGATTTCAAAACCGATCGCATCACCAAACCTGAACAAAAAAGGGTGAAAGTCCTGGAGCATACGAAACAAATCCTCGACTACCGCCTCGCGATCAAGCATCTCCTCAATATAGATGCTGTGCCCCGTTTGTGCTACCTCGACGACCACGGCAGCGTCAGTGTGATGGAGGTCCCGGTACCTTAGGCTTTTTGGCAGTGAATCAATCCCTCCAGCCGCAGGGCGTTTCTTGGGCTGAGAGTGCTCCCCAGGGTTCGGGGGATTGCTTCAGCCCGGGAAGTGCACTTTGGGCATCGCACATGGTCCTGCCGGTTTTGGCAGGAATGACATGGTTTTTTTAATACTCCTTTTTTATCTCTTTTTCACTCTCATTTCACTTATTAGATCTTATAATTCTATAAGCAGTACAAACATCAACACCGAGCATATCCCTGGAGTTAAATAGTATATGGCAAAAAACATCTCAGCCCTGCTGGCTGCCATCATAGTCACCGCTGTTTTGGCGGGCGGCATGTATTACCTGGGCAATAACGCCCTGGTGACCGTGGATGTCATCCATGCCAGCACGCAGGTGGCGGCTGATCATCAGCTTGTCGTTGATGAATACCAGAAGAGCAATGCAAAGTGCATATCCGAGATCAAAACCGCGGCAAAAAAGCTCGGGGACGCGAACACACGCATCGAACAGGCAAACCAGCAGGTACAGCAGTACCAGGCCGTCATGGATCAGCTGCAGCAGGCCGGCCTGATCACCATCGCCCCGGATGGCACTGTCACCGTCATCGCAACCGCCGTCCCGCACTAGCGGTCAGCATGCAGGAGATGAACCGGTTTGAATAAATCCTTCAAGAATTTCCTCAGGTCCTGGCTGGCGCTCGCCAGCATTTCCGGTTTCCTGGCCGGCTGGATCTATATCGCAGAAGCAGCTGAAAGGCAGGGGCCGGTCGATGGACCCACCCCCACGCCGCTGGTCCCGCCATTTACACCCATCCCGAATGTGGATGACCTGGTCACGCAGCTGCCCGTCCCAACCGGCAGCGTCAAAGTGTTCAGGGTCATCCTGCCCAACCGTCCCTCACCCACTCTACCGGCTGCCTCGCCGATGCCCACCGGTGCGCGGGTCATCCCGACCCCCGTTCCAACCCTGTTTCAGCCAACCATGGCTCCTATCATCACCCCAACCGAACTGCCCCCAACACCCACGCAGGTGATGCCGCTCATGCCCATGCCGACCCATTCAAATGTTAATATGCCGCCGAGATTTCAGACGGGGGGCTCATGACACTTCCCGGTACGCCTAATCCTCCCGGCAGCAAGCTGACATACCTGCCGTTCATCCTGACATTCCTGTTCATGCTTTCCATGGGGGTGCTTTTCCTGCCCATGGATGGGGATACCACCATTCTGCAGGTTCTCACAAGCCCGCTCAAGCTGAATAGTGCCCAGACCTGGTGGTACATCTGCCGGGCCTCCGGGCTGACCGCCTACCTGCTGTTGTGGCTTTCCAACGTCTGGGGATTTATCGTGGGGACGCGCATGTTTACCTCCCTCATCAGCAGCTATGCCAGTGTGGCATTCCATGAGCTGCTCTCGATTCTTGCACTGTTATTTGTTGCCGTTCACGCCGGCATGCTGCTGCTCGATCACACAGTGCCATTCACCCTGCGCGAGATCTTTGTGCCGTTTGTCAGTTTTTACAAACCGGCCTGGGTGGGGCTGGGAATTATCAGCCTTTATATTAGCCTGCTGGTAACCATCACTTTTTACATCCGGCGCTGGATCAGCTGGGGAGTATTCCGGGTGATCCATGTCTTCAGCCTGCTGACTTATTTCCTGGTCTTAATCCACGGATTTTTTGCCGGAACAGATTCCGGCCTGGTATCAGTGCTGTGGATGTACGCAGTCACCTTCCTGGTCATGATGTTTTTCCTGGTCTATTGGGGTTACCTGGTGTTGAATGGAGAGCCTGGAACGGCAGACGAGCAGGTTTAACACGGGGATATTGAATTGTTCTAATATCAAGAGTATAATAGTCTAAATTTACTGTTCATTATCAGTGATTCGAATGATAATTTTATTAATTATAAGCGCTCTTGTTAATTAATATTCTTGACAATATTTACCAGTCATGCTACCATAGTCATATATAACTGTTAAGTAATTTACACATATTTGTATATATATTGTTTATCCATAGAAAACTTTATTAATAATTTTTAAGCGGCAGGTTATTTTGAGCGAGACTAACTACTTTCAAGCGAAACATCATGTAAAGAATTTTAATAAACACGCTGCTGTCGATCTCGTCCGGTTTTCGGGAGCAGGCGTATCCAGATCAGATCTTGCAGCGCAGCTCGGGTTAACCCGGGCAGGGGTAACGATCATCATAAACGATCTGATGAATCATGGTCTGATCCATGAAACCGAAAGCCGTCAAACACCAAACGGCCGGCACCCGATCATCCTGGAGATTAACCCGTTATGCGGGTTTACTGCCTCGGTTGTCATTGGTATAACGCACCTGCAGGCAGCAGTCGGGGATATGACTTCCAGAATTATTGATGAAGTGGATAGCCCGTTTTCAATCGATCGAGATCCCGGCCTGTGTTTTGATGAAATTCATAGTGT
>CAZBRI010000336.1:0-4124 GCA_964494055.1 uncultured Anaerolinea sp. | reverse complement strand
TCTTTATTAATTTCGTCGTAATTGATTTGGTATTTTTTCAAATTGGTAATTAATATAATCATATATTTTGGGGATAGTAACAGCCCTTCTGCTCTTTTCATGCACACCAACACCTTCATTTCAACAGCTGCAAACACCCGCTACTTCGGAAACTTTACCCCCATCGGCAGCACTGCCGTCACCCACCCTGCCGCCCACCCTCACACCGCTGCCGGCGCAGACCATAATCCCGGTCAAGCCCACTCCTGAGTATGTGCCGGCAAAAACATCAGCGCTGACGACGATTTATATCAAAAAGCGCTTTCAGATATTCCAAAATACCGGCAAGGGGACTTTAAACTCAATATAGTAAATTCCCAGGGCATGCCTCTTTCGGGCTATCTCATTACATATCAACAACTCAATCACGATTTTAATTTTGGATCAGTCATATATCCTGCTCAGATTGATAAAATTCGAGAAATTGGTATCAATTATTGGGATTTTGAAATGCAATGGCCATGGCTGGAACCTCAAGAGAACAAATTCACGTTCAACTTTGCTAACTATTGGCAAAGTGTTGATGAAATAAAATCAGATCAAAATAAAACAATGGCTTCAGCATTTGTTTTATTTTTAAATGAAAATGGCCGTGATATTCCCGCTTATTGGAAAGGACTTAGTTTTGACGAATTTCTGGAAAAATTATCATCCTATGTTTCAACTTCCGTTAAGCAATTCGGTCCATCCATAGATATATGGGAAGGAATCAGTGAACCTAACTTCGTGTTTCGTAATCCCCTCAGGCTTACAAAGGATCAATATTTTCAAATGATTTCCACCTCGAATAATGCCATTCGAGAAAATGATCCGGCTTCAAAAATAGAGATCAACCTTGGTGTTCCTTGCGGCCAGATTTCCTGGAAATCAAATATTGAAATAATACAGGGTCTGCTGGATCGAAAGATTGATTTTGACCAGGCAGGTCTGCAGTTTTACAATAATTCCTATTCAAATAATGGATACTATTTTGGTAAGGATACCCTGCAGGAAATGAGTGCTTGTTGGGATGCTTTTGAAAAAATTCTATCTCCTGCCGGCAAGAAACTCAACATGACAGAGATGGCAGTATCATCTGACCATAGGCCGAATGAGCTGGGGTATTTCGGGGTTCCATGGACAGAAGATACACAGGCACAATACCTTGAGATGTTTTACACCATATTTTTTGCAAAACCAACAAACACCGGTCTCAGTTGGTATTTCACTATGGATACACCAAATGACAAAGAGCCCTTTATTATTTACAAAGGCGGATTAATTCGGGACGACGGCACTCCGAAAAAATCCTTTTACACAATGCAGAAATTGATCCATCAATGGACCAGTTCCGGCGATGGGCAGACCGATTCGAGCGGGACCATGACATTCCGCGGTTTTGGCGGGGATTATGATATTCAAATCACCAACCCAAAAACTGGTGAGACCATGCACACAACCGTGCATGTCAAAGAACAACAATCAGCCAGCGAAACAGTGACATTCGAGCCGAACAAGCAGCTGATCGAACAAAAGAAAAAGCTTGAGAAACTTGTCGGTTACTGGGAAAAGAAATCCAACGCGGCATTAACCCAAAAAGGGCATGACTATCTTGCCCTGGTCAATCATCACATGCAGAAGGCCGAATGGGCGCTGGCACAGCAGACCATATCAGCCGGCCTGGATGAACTGGCAGTTACCACCGAACTGAATATTCCCGTCGAGACATTCAAAATCGCCAGCCAGGGTACAGACGTCCCGATCATCGATGGCGGCCGGGCAGTGATCTGGGGTGCAGACACGCTGTACTATCCCTATGACTTTTCACCGGGGACGGTATCAGTTGAGATACAGGCTCACGCTCAGAGTGAAAAAGGCGAGTGGCCCAATATGATCACAGGGGTGGGAGCGAATTACTCAGAGATGTGGAAGATCGAGAATACAAACCCTTCGATCTTTTCCTATTCTATTTCAACCACAGGCCGCGAAAAAGTTTTCACTATTCGATGCCCGTACATTAACAGGATCCAGCAAAGCATCCTCTCTCAAAATGGAAACGTAGGCGCGATAAAACTCTTCATAGACAGCGTAAAACTGGTAATCAAAACATCAGAAGTACCGTAAAATCGCATAAATCTAAAACCAGGCACTTGTATTAATCTCATTCATATAGGATAATAGACATATATTGTCTATTATCCTATATGAAAACAAATATCCTTTCATCACTTGAAACACTCCCCTATTTCACCATTGAATCTGTCAGACAGCTGATGGGTGATGAGCCCGCGGCTGAAGGGACAATTCAAACAGGACTTTACCGCTGGATGAAAGCCGGACTGATCCTGCAGTTGAAAAAGGGCATGTATATGCCTCGCCGGTTTTACGATCTGCATCGTGGGGATGAAGATTTCGCCCCTGCGGTCAGCAGTATTCTCATCCCCCAATCATATTTATCCCTGGAATTTGTATTACAGCGGAATTCAATTCTGACCGATGTCACCTACCCTGTTTCGGCAGTCACGATAAAGCAAACTCGTGTCTTCGAGAACACCTTGGGAACATTCACTTATCGCAGCCTGAAACCCTGCCTTTATTCTGGATTTTCCATCACAGAATACATGGGCATCCAGATCGGCTTTGCAAGAAAAGCAAAAGCGCTTTTCGATTTTCTCTATTTCCGCCCATCCACCAGCATGGGTTTGTCAGACGGTTATCATCTTGCTGAAGATCTACGGCTGAACCTGGATGATTTTGAGACACAAGAGAGGGTTGAATTTGCCGGGTATATTACTTTAAGTAAAAGTCCAAAGATGGAACATATCCTGGAAAACCTGGAGAAAACAATATGGCGACCTTGATCCAATCCATGCAGCACATCCTTTCTCAAAAAGACCCGCTGTTATCCAATGAAACAAAACGTGTGGTCCTGAAGGAATTTTTACAGGCTTACACACTGGATTTTCTTTATAATCACCCGCTATACCGTAGACTCAATTTTTATGGAGGTACGTGCCTGCATGTCGTTTACGGGCTAAACCGCCTCTCTGAAGATATTGACCTGGATAACCAGGCTGGTACCGACCTTTCACAGCTGGAGCAAGACCTGCTGGCTTTTTATAAGACAGGCATCGGTTACAAGGATGTGACATCCAGGTCACAGCTTGGGGAAAGAGGCATACAAAGGACATTGCTGAAATTTCCGGTGCTCCAGGCCCTGGGATTGTCTGCGCATGCGAACGAATCACTTTATTTAAAAGTAGAAGTAAGCCAGCACAAACAGCTTGCCGTCTTGCGCAAAACACCCGTTCTGCTCTTTGGGAGAAGCTTTGTGCCATCCCATTTTTCGCTGGAAACCATGATGGCCGGAAAAATGCTGGCCTGCCTGGAAAGAAATTTTCAGAAAGACAGTACAGGAGTCACTATCAAGGGACGGGATTTCTATGATCTGTTTTGGTTCATGCAGCAGAAAATCCATCCGCTTGAAGAAAAACTGGCAAATGATGGAAATATCAGCTATTCAACCCGTTCAGCCATGCTGCTGCTTGGTCAAAAAATACAGGAAATTAAAATATCATCCCTTGCCGAAGATCTCCTGCCGCTTTTTGAAAAACGCACCTTCATCGATGCCTGGCTGGAAGGGTTTTCCGATAATTTTTTTGATTATCAAAGACAATACTTGTAATAATTCTGGCAATTTGACAATCTCAGATTGAAATCGCAGTCTGAATGAAAATGCAGGAAGGGTGTTGGATAAATTTTCAGACAATCTTTTTTTCAATCTATATTAAAAAAATGCCCTATTCGTGAAATTCGTTTATTCGTGTAATTCGTGATTAAACTCTTTCAATCTTACAAACAACCAGCCAGGCTTCATACAAAAAAGCTCTTCTCCGCGTTCTTTGCGGACTCAGCGGTGAATCGCGTTTCCAGTCCAAGGTCAAGATCAGACCCCTCCCGGCCTCCCCCATTTTCAAAAACCGAAAATGGGGGAGGTGCTGTATATGGCAAGATTTTTTTACCGCGGAGCGCGCGGGGTTCGCTGATTTTTTCTTATGCTCTTCTCCGCGGTCTCTGCGGGCTCTGTGGTGAATAGCATTTCCAGG
>CAZBRI010000335.1:0-4128 GCA_964494055.1 uncultured Anaerolinea sp. | reverse complement strand
ATAGCTTCAGGTGACTGGAGTTCAGACGTGTGCTCTTCCGATCTCGCCATCGCAGCCCTGGAAAATAATCCTGCAGCGGCAGCCTCCATCCCGCTCCTGGTTCTGGACGGGTTTACCAGTTTTACCGGGGCACGCCGCAGATTTTTGCAGGGTATCAGCGGGCATGCAGGTGATGTACTGATCACCCTGCCCGGTCAGCCCGGCTCATCCAGGCCCGCTCACCGGCGATTTGTGAGCGAGATAGATGTCCTCAGCCGGGAACTTTCTGCCCGTGTGACCCGGCTGCCGGAAGGGCCTGTGCTGGAAGGTCAGATCAGGATCATCGAACAAGGGATATTTGAGCCGGGCGCTGAAGTTTCCAAAGATAAGCCGGCCTTCCTGATCGAAGTCCGGTCACAGGCTGAGGAAGCACGGGAAGCCCTGCGCTGGGTCAAACGCATGGTGCTTCGGGACGGGGTCAGGATCGCGGACTGCGCCATATTCGCCAGCAATATGGATACCTATCAGCCGCTCCTGCGCTCAGCAGCCGCAGAATTCGGGATGCCGGTAAAATTTACCAATGCGGAACCGCTTTCCGAATCTCCGGCCATGCTCAGCCTGCTCAACCTGCTTGCTCTGCCGGTTGGAAATTACCGGGCACGGGCGCTCCTGGGAACCCTGCGCTCTCCTTACTTTGATTTCGGTATGGCAAAAAAGGATGTTGAAAAGCTGGAATTGATCAGCCAGAAAACGTTGATTGTTGAAGGCCTGGATCAGTGGGCTGAAGCCTGGAGCCTGGCAAAAAGCAAGGGGATTGAGTTCGATGAATCACCTGATGAAGGGACGCTGCTGCCCGGCACTGAAAACCTGGACCTGCCATCCCTGCGGTCAGGTTTTGAGGAAGCTGTAAAAAACATCACCCCGCCGGTGGAAAATCTTACATTGCTCGGCTGGATTACCTGGCTGGAAAACCTGCTTGAGACTCTGCATTTTGATGCCAATATCATCAGCGAGCGCGACCAGCAGGCAAATAAGGCATTGGGGAATGCATTGAGTGCGCTGGCCCTCAGCGAACAGGTCACGGGCGGGCAGGAGATCAATTATTCTGGTTTCCTGTCTGATCTGCAGGCAGCCCTGGATGGTGCAGGCTTACCGGATGAAATTTATTCCGATGAAGAGGCTTTGCATATCATCAGCATGGAAAAAGCAGCTGGTCTGCGGTTTAAGGCAGCAGCGGTGCTGGGTATGGCAGAAGGCATCTTCCCGGCGGTTGAGAATGCTGACCCGTTCCTGGATGAAAAATTACGCCGGGAGCTGGGGCTTGAGCCGCGCATCGGCAGGGAACAGGCCGGGGCATTTTACCAGGCGGTTACCCGCGCTGACCAGCACCTGCTGCTCACCCGGCCTTACCTGACGGATGAGGGCGAAACCTGGGAGCCATCCCCGTTCTGGCTGGCAGCCGAAAAACTCTTTCACGTGGAAAAGGAACAGCGCTACCGCACCGTGCAGGACCCGGCCCTGGAAGAAGCTGCCTCACCGCAGGAACTGCTCTTCTGGGCAGCCGGGCATGATCAGCTGCCGGGCAAATTCAGGGTGCTTTCCGACAGCTGGAAAGAGCTGCAGCATGGCGGGGATGTCCTATCTGCCCGTCGTTCAAAGAAATCGACCGGGATATATGAAGGCAGCACGCTTTCAATCACGAGTGAGCTCCAGGAACGGTACGGCCCGCAGTTAACCTGGAGCGCTTCGTCGCTGGAAACCTATGGTACCTGCCCGCACTCGTTTTACATCGGTTCATCCTTGAAACTGCAGCCGAAACAGCCGCTTGAATTGGGTCTCAACATTGCCCAGATCGGGTCCATCCTGCACCGGGTGCTGGAAGAGGTTTATCACAATGCAGACCCCGAAAAAGGGCTGCAGGGACTGCTGGACGATTTACCGCGTGCTGCAGCCAAAGTTTTCCTGGCTGCGCCGGGTGAATTCGCCTTCCGTCCATCTCCGCTCTGGAAAGTGGAGCAGGCGCAGTTCCTCGTCACATTGGAGAAAACCATCAGAGCCCTCGAGGCTGCCAGCGCAGGCTGGACACCCGCCTTGTATGAGCAATCCTACGGGAAGGGAGATAACCCGGCGCTTGAGATCAGCCTGGCGGAGGAAACGATCCGGCTGCGCGGGATCATAGACAGGGTCGACAAAAACATGGGAGGTCGGCTGCGTGTGCTGGATTACAAAACAGGCGGTGCGCACATGGATAACAAAGACCTGACTTCAGGACGCCGTTTGCAGCTGCCCATTTATGCCCTGGCGGTACGGGATGCACTCAAGCTCGGAGAGCCGGTCGAGGGGATTTATTGGAAGATAAATGCCGGTGAACCAGCCGGCTTGAAGTTATCGACTTACAATAAGAATAAAGAAGAGCAGGGCATTGAAGAGGCTTATAAAATGGTCAGATCTCACCTGCAGCGCATGCTGACAGCCATCCGCAAGGGGACCTTCCCGCCGCAGCCGCCGGATGACGGCTGCCCATCCTACTGCCCGGCCGCTGCCTGGTGCTGGCGGTTCAAGGAAGGCTGGTAACCATATGAATAATGAACTTACTGAGCGGGTCATCGCTTCATTTAAATTAACCCCGGACCAGACCGAAGCAGCCGGGGAAAGAAACCGGGATGTGGTGGTCACTGCCGGTGCGGGCAGCGGGAAGACCCTCACGCTCGTTGCACGCTATGCCAGCCTGCTGGCCGATGGCTGCAGTCCGCGCCGGGTGGCTGCCATTACCTTTACCAAGAAGGCCGCACTGGAAATGCGCTCGCGGGTCCGCAAAGCCATGACCGACCTGGCGAAGAGCGCTTTGACTGACGAAGAACGCAATCGCTGGCTGGAGCTGGGTTCGCAGATGGATTCCGCGCGAATCGGGACCATTCACAGCCTGTGCACCGAGATCCTTAAGGCGCACCCGGCTGAAGCCAGGATCGATCCGCGTTTTGAGGTGATGGATGAAGGCCTGGCTGCTGCAATGCAGGCTGTGGTTGTGGAAGACTGCCTGGTGTCACTGGTGGATACCGCCGGCTTTGAACCGCTGCTCGAAAAGATCAAGATCCGCGACCTGAGAACCTTGCTCACCGAACTGCTGCGAAACCGGCTTGATACGGTCGAGGCTTTTGCAAAACAGGTCAACAGCCGTGATTACCTGCGCGGGAAGCTGGATGCCTGGTTTGAAGACGACCGTGTCTCCGGAATTATCTATGAACTGCGCGGGACATCGTATGAGCAGATGGTAAATAATACCGGCGATAAGCTGGCAGACAGGATTCTTGAGTTATTAAAACGATGGGATATTGCCCTTCAGCTGTATAAAAATAATGAACCGTTCCAGTGTGCTGTTGAGCTGTTCAACATTCGCCGCAATAACCTTGGCCTCGGGGCAGGTAAAAGGAACAGCAGCGAATACCTGGCTATAGCGGAAATGCGTGAGCTTTATATAAAAGAACTCGATCCGCTGCTCGGGGGTGAATCATCGGCTGATGAACCACTCTCACTGCAGGCTGAACAGGATTTTGAAATTCTGTTGCCGCTGCTGCAGAAGGCGTTTACCTTACTGGAAGAGGCATACCGAAATGCCTTGAGTGAACGTCATGCGCTGGATTTTAATGACCTGGAATACATGGCGCAGCAGCTCCTTCTGGAGAATCCCGCCATCCGGGCACACTGGCAGTCAGAGCTGGAATCGATCCTGGTGGATGAATTCCAGGACACCAACGCCCGTCAGCGGGATATTGTGGAAGCCCTGGCAGGCGCACCCGGCCGTCTCTTCCTGGTGGGGGACAGCCGTCAGAGTATTTACCGTTTCCGCGGTGCGGATGTGACCGTGTTCAAAGGGATCAAACAAAAGATCACCAGCGAAAACGGCCTGCCGAAAGAGCTCAGCCTGACTTACCGCGCGCACGAAGCGCTGCTGGATGTGACAGGAGACCTGTTAGCAACAGCCATGCGCTGTGAGGAAGACCCGCCGCCTGATTTTTACATTCCGTTCACACCCCTGGAGGGTTTCAGAAAAACACCGGACAGTCATTGGGAATCGCCTCACCTGGAGATCATTTTAGGCACCGGCGAAAGCGCCCGTGATGCCAGGCCGGTGGCAGCCAGGGTGATGAA
>CAZBRI010000334.1:0-4137 GCA_964494055.1 uncultured Anaerolinea sp. | reverse complement strand
ACGAGCTAGCTTCAGGTGACTGGAGTTCAGACGTGTGCTCTTCCGATCTCTCCGTTTTTGCAATCGGTTACGGCTGGGTCGGCATTCCTGAACACTTTCCTGGAATTGGCGGTTTGCTCCCGAACTGGTTCCATGGTTTTGTTGGTGCCACGCTTCTTGAAGAACCTGAAGCGCTCGGTTTCAATATCTGGCCCCTGCTCACATCCCTTGTTGTGGCTCTTGGTGGTCTGACACTGGGCTGGCTTGTTTATAAAGATGTAAAAGCCGGTGCTAAAGATCCCCTTGAAAAACCGCTTGGTCCTTTATACCCTGTGTTGAAAAATAAGTGGTATTTTGATGAGCTGTATGCCCTGATCATTGTAAAACCGATGAACTGGGTATCCGAGGTATTTACTCCCTGGATGGATCGAACGGTGATTGATGGGATTTTACATTCCGTCGCCCGTTTCAGCCTGTTCGTAGGGCGAATCCTGCGGAATTATTTTGATAAACCGGTCATTAATGAACTGATCGGCGACGGAACAGCAGAAGTGTTCTGGCGCGGACAGAGTATTCGTTACTTCCAGACCGGAAGAATTCAATCCTACCTGATCGGTTCAGTCAGCGTTCTGCTTATCATAGCTGCTGCACTGTACTACTTCAAGTAAGGGGAGTGGACAAATGGACTTCATTAGCACTCACCTGCTCACCACAATTTTGTTTTTTCCGGTCATTACCGCACTTGTCATTCTATTGCTGCCATCTGACCAGGTTAAAGCAATCCGCTGGACAGCATTACTTGCCAGCCTTGTCCCGCTCGGTATCACAGCCTGGATATGGTTTCACTTTGACTCCAGTGCGGCTGGTTTTCAATATACCGAGCAATATCCCTGGTATGAAGCCATCCATTCGACTTTCCATGTCGGGATAGACGGCTTGTCATTGACCATGGTGCTGTTGACAACACTGCTCACCCCGCTGGCTTTGCTTGCTTCCTTCAGCATCGTTGAAAAAGTTAAAGCGTATATGATGCTTTTCCTCTTCCTGGAAGCCGGAATGCTGGGCGTTTTCATGGCGATGGATCTGCTCATTTTCTTTGTGTTTTGGGAGATCGGCCTGGTTCCCATGTATTTCCTCATCAATCAATGGGGAAGTCCAAAGGGAGAAAGAGAGCTGTGGGGCGGTATTAAGGTTTCAGCCCGCAATTATGCCTCTCTTAAATTTATGATCTACACCATGGCGGGATCACTTGGTTTACTCCTTGCTATTCAGCTTCTCGGTGTAATGTTCCAAAATTACGATCTTGCCTACCTGACACAGCAGTGGAATGCACTGGACAACAATGGAATGATGCTCGGTATGACTGTCGCTACTGTCAAAACGATCGCATTTTGGGCATTCGTCATTGCTTTCGCTTTGAAGGTACCGGTGTGGCCATTCCACACCTGGCTTCCAGATGCTCATACAGAAGCTCCTACTGCAGGTTCAATGATCCTGGCCGGTGTTTTACTTAAACTTGGTGCGTATGGATTCCTGAGATTGGTTCTGCCGCTTTATCCACAACAATCTCATCAGTACGCCGGCTATTTGGCCTTCCTGGCCACGATGGCCATTGTTTTTGGCGCATTCGCTTCTTATGGACAGACAGATTTCAAACGCCTGGTAGCTTATTCATCAGTCAATCATATGGGTTTTGTTTTGCTGGGTATTGCAGCAGCGGCAACAGCGATTGGAACGCAGGATGCAACGATCGCATTGAACGGTGCGGTCCTTCAGATGTTCAATCACGGTTTATCAGCTGCCGGAATGTTTTTCCTGGTAGGTGTGATATATGAAAGAACTCACACACGCAACCTGGAAGAATTTGGCGGTCTATTCCCTCTGGTCCCTGTTTATGGCGGTATTCTGATCTTTACCAGCATGGCTTCTTTGGGATTACCCGGTTTGAACGGCTTTGTTTCTGAATTCCTTGTTGTACGAGGATCACTGCCGCTTCTTCCAGTATTTACTGCCATTAGCATGATTGGCCTGTTATTTACAGGTGCCTATATTCTCAAAGGCATCCGAAAAGTCCTGCATGGTCCGTTGAATGAGCAATGGGCTCATGGCGAACACCGTCTGACTGAAATCAATACACGCGAGATCGTGGTTATGGCTCCGCTCATGATCTTGATCCTGTTCCTGGGTCTGTGGCCGATGGGTTTGTTGGATGTGATCAATAAAGCAATGGTCATGTTGTTCCACTAGAGCGAGGTGTGCAAATGCAATTTCCGATTTTGAGCCTTATCGTTTTTGCCCCGCTGGTTATTGCGGTTCTCATGCTTCTGATGAAACCAGAACGCAAAACAGAGATCCGTGTGACTGCCCTGGCAGCCGCTGTGTTTGATCTTGCACTATCTGCCTGGGTGTATTACCAGGTTTATATTCACCCTTCCCTGGAATACCAGTTTACCGAAAAATATGACTGGCTTCCTGCCCTTGGTATATCCTACCATGTTGGGGTGGATGGCATCAGCACCCCGCTCGTACTTCTGACAGGCATCGTCATGTTTACCGGTGTTCTGATCTCATGGGGAATTGATGACCGGCCCCGTGAATTTTTCGCCTTCCTATTCTTACTGGCTGGCGGTGTGTTCGGAGTATTTGTATCACTTGATCTCTTCATGCTGTTCTTCTTTTATGAGATCGCAGTATTCCCAATGTACCTGCTGATTGCCATTTGGGGCTGGAAAGTGACCCGCGAATACGCCGCCATGAAGCTCACACTCTACCTGTTCATCGGTTCAGTTTTTGCTCTCATCGGCGGCCTTGCCATGTATTTTACAAACTACCAGATGCACGGGGTTCTGACCTTTGACATGCTCGAGCTTCAGAAAGCTGGTTTTTCTTCAAGCTTCCAGTATCTCTGGTTTTTACCAGTATTCATGGGCTTTGCTGTTCTTGGCGGTATCTTCCCCTTCCACAACTGGTCTCCTGATGGTCACGTTGCCGCACCGACTGCAGTTTCCATGTTCCATGCCGGTGTGTTGATGAAACTCGGTGCATTTGCTGCACTGCGCGTAGGTATCATGCTCCTGCCGGAAGGCGCAAAACAATGGGGCTGGCTGATCTTCGCCCTGGCCATGGTTAACGTGGTCTATGGCGCTTTTATAGCCATGATACAAACCGACCTGAAATATGTCATTGGTTTTTCATCGGTTTCTCATATGGGGTTGGTTTCCCTGGGTTTTGCAACGTTGACTCGTGAAGGTATGACCGGTGCAAGCATGCAGATGTTCTCCCATGGCGTCATGACCGCTCTCTTCTTTGCTGCTGTGGGTATGGTATATGACCGGGCACACACAAGGCAAATACCGGAACTTGGCGGTATGTCCAAACCATTGCCGTGGGTGGCCATCGCATTTATCATCGGCGGTTTGGTTTCGATGGGTATTCCTGGTTTCTCCGGATTTGTTGCAGAATTCCCCATCTTTATGGGGGTTTGGAAAACAAACTGGATCGCTGCTGTATTGGCTTCCATATCTATCGTAATAACTGCAGCATATGTACTGCTCGCGATCCGGAAGGCATTTTTTGGAGAAGTCCCGGCCCAGTTTGAAGGTCACATCGGACCGATCTCTGTTCTCGATAAGGTTGCACTTGTTACGCTTTGCGTGATCATGATCTCCTTGGGTGTTTTCCCAAGCTTGATGGTACCGATGATCTCAACGGGTGTTCAGAATGTACTGCACATACTTGGAGGTGCATAAATGAGCATCAATCTTCTGGCAATTTTGCCTGAAATTCTACTCCTTGTAGTTGCCATCCTTCTCCTGGTTCTCGATCCTTTCTGGAAAGATGAAAATCGCCGTTCCAGCCTGGGTTGGTTAACCGCCGGCGGTTTGGTAGTAACATTCATATTGAGTATCCTGCTTGATAAGCCATCACAGCCAGCCCTTGCCTTCGGCGGGATGGTAAGGTACGACATGCTGGCCTTTGTCTTCAAGATGATTTTCATCTTTGGCGCGGGCATCACAGCTTTGTTCATGATGGATGTTGAAAAAGTCGGAAAAAGAGCAGAAGCCTATGTTTAATTGTTGGCTGCAACAATGGCCAGAAACTTGTTGGCACTTCCTTCTAACCTGGGATTCTTTTCCTTGCGGTTGAGACCCCTTCCAT
>CAZBRI010000333.1:0-4155 GCA_964494055.1 uncultured Anaerolinea sp. | reverse complement strand
GTTCCTGGCACCGCATCACTCCTGACGGGTGTCTATCCCTGGAAACATAGAGCATTTGCTCTTGGCAGCAAAATCGTTCCAAAATACGAAAAAAAACAGCTTTTTAATTTATTAGCAAATAATTACCAAACTGTGGGATATTCACAAAATATGTGGGCTGATTTATTACTTTATCAAACTGGTATTGATCTGCACACACACATTCCTAATAATGCCTTCAATATTGACAAGCATCTTTTGTACAGTTTTCCTTTTTTTAGTAATGTTCCTTATCTTGTTTTTTCAAGTCTTGATAAACTTATCGCTTCAAATGGCTCGTTATTGCTTGGACCGATCATCTCAGAGATTGAAAGCCGGGTAAAATCAGCCAATCAGCTTAAATATATTAACCAATACCATAAAAATTTAATTCCTGAATCCGAAGAACAATTTTTATTGTCCAATGTGGTGGATGGTGCCATCCAAATATTAAAAAATCTTGATAAACCTTCAATTGTATACATTCATCTATATCCGCCTCATGAACCCTTTCGTCCAAAAAACGAATTTGTTAATATTTTTTCCGATACACCTGAGACGCTAATATATAAACCTTACCATTCCTCATCAAGCAAAGTTAGTGAGTTCAATAAGTTAAAATCTCTTAACCTTAAGTATGACGAATACCTTGCCTCTTTAGACGACGAAGTATCGAGGCTTTACCAATTTATTGACCAGTCAGGTTTACAAAAAAACAGTTATATTTTCCTGACAGCTGATCACGGTGAGATTTTCGAAAGGGGTGAAAAATATCACATGACACCTCTGCTCAATCAACCACTTGTGCATATTCCTCTGATAGTATCAACGCCAGAGATTTCGAAACGACAAGATATTTACAAAACAACTAGCGCCGTTGATATTGCCGCAACCATCGCTCACCTGGCTGGTATTTCAAAACCGGACTGGATGGATGGAGAATTACTTCCAGGTTTTGGCGGACAGCCCGGTAGTGACAGGAGTGTATTCAGCCTGGAAGCAAAAATGAATGCATCTGCACCCAAACTGACCAATTTCTCATTAGCTTTAACGAAGAATAACAAGCGTTTATTGTTTTACCAATATAAAAACAAACGGACACTTGAATTTTACGATCTTGACCTTGACCCGGAGGAAATGAAAAATCTCCAACCTTCCAAATCAACAGAAGGAAGATTGATGAAAAATGAATTATTCCAATTGGTCAATGAAATCGGGAATCCATTAATCAAAGTGTGAAACAATAACTTTCCTGAAATTTATCCTCTTCCTTCAACAACCATTTTTTATTTTGCTCAGATTTTCTTTTCTTGGAAATAAACAAATAACCTCTATGACAAAAAATAATTTGACGCGCAGGGATTTTTTAAAGCTTCTATCCATAATCCCGGCTTCAGTAACAGTAAAGCCATTAATTAATTTAGGATTACCTGTTGACATTAATCAACAACATATTATTGTTCTGGTATACGATGCCTGGTCAGCCCGTAACACATCCTTGTATGGTTACCCCCGGGCCACAACACCCAATCTTGATAAGTTTGCCCAGAATGCCATGGTATATCACAGGCATTACGCTGCAGGTAACTTTACAGTACCAGGAACAGCATCGCTTTTGACAGGTGTATACCCTTGGAAACACAGAGCTTTATCTTTAGGCGGCAGGATTAATGATGAATTTCAAGAAAACCAGATGTTTAATGTTCTTTCCTCAAAATACGATACGGTCGGATATGCACAAAACAAATACGCCGATCTGTTTTTATACCAGTCTGGATATGGATTAAAAAATCATGTAAATAATCACCAGTTCAATCTCAGCAGAAGGCTTGTATATGATCTGCCTATCTTTAAAAAAGATCCATACATTGCATTTTCAAGCTTTGATGATAATATCTTTCAAAAAGGTCTGGGATTTGACGGGTCTCTTTTACTTGGACCGCTTTTCCGTTCAGTTACACTTCGGCAACGGTTATTGAACCAAATTAATAATACCGATAAATTTTATGATGACCTTTTACCTGATTCGACAGAACAATTTTTGCTGAGTGATGTTGTTGATGGGTCAATTGAAATTCTAAAAAACTTGCAAGAACCATCTCTTGTTTATCTTCATTTTTTCCCGCCTCACGACCCTTATCGTCCTACAAATAAGTTCAAAGATTTATTTTCCAAAACTCCGGAAACGCTTGTCAAAAAAACAATTCATGCTCTTTCAGTAGAAAAAAACAATTATGGCCTTTTAAAAGCTAGAAATCAGACTTACGATGAATACCTTGCCTCCTGGGATTCTGAAGTTTCCAGGTTGTATCAATATATTGATCAATCCGGCTTGAGAGATAATAGTTATATTTTTATTACATCTGATCATGGCGAAATGTTTGAAAGGGGAGAATTAAGCCACATGACACCGTTATTGAATCAACCGGTAGTACATATACCGCTAATAGTTACCGGGCCGGGCATCACATCCCGGAAAGATATATTTGCAACAACCAGTGCCATTGATCTGCTTCCAACAATTACAAATCTATCCGGTGTTTCAAAACCATCCTGGGCAGAAGGCGAAATTTTACCCGGCCTTGGCGGAAATATTGATCAAAACCGGAGCATCTTCAGCCTGGAAGCAAAAAAGAATTCTGCTTTTACTCGATTGAGTAATTTTTCAATTGCCCTTACGAAAGAAAACAAACGATTATTATTTTATCAATATGGAAAAACAATGCAATTTGAATTGTATGACTTGGATCAAGACCCAGAAGAAATGAATAACCTGCATTCCAAGCACCCGGTCTTTGGCAAGTTGATGGAAGAAGAGTTAATAACCAAAGTTTCTGAAATCGCTCCCCCTTTGGTAAAATAATTTTATATTACAGGTTTGATAATTCGTTGGATTCAAACAATTTTTGGATTTTGAGTTTTACAAGTCAATATTACATGTTTACTCAATATGGGATCGTATTTTCCCCCTAAGTTATGCACAAATTTCAATTTTGATCCTTGTTTGTGTTGTTACGATTGAGATTCATCAATATTTTTAAGGACAATTATGAGTAACAACCAACTTAACAGGCGTGATTTCTTAAAATTATTAGGCCTCGCTTCTGCTACCATTGCAGTAAAACCATTGGCAACAATCGAATCATCTTCAGGGCAGCCTCAACCACATATGATTGTTCTTGTTTACGATGCCTGGGCGGCTCGAAACACATCACTATACGGCTACCCTCGCACAACCATGCCTCACCTTGAGAAATATGCCGAGAGAGCGCTTGTATATCACAGACATTATTCTGCTGGAAATTTTACTGTTCCGGGAACTGCTTCATTATTAACCGGTTTATATCCCTGGAACCACAGGGCTTTTTCTTTAGGCGGGAGAATTTCAAATAAGTACAAGGAAAACCAGATCTTTAATGTTTTTTCCGGTCAATATCAAACAACCGGTTTCGCTCAAAACAAATATGCTGACCTTTTTTTATACCAGGCTGGATCCTCTCTTCAAAATCACATTTCCAATCATGAATTCAACCTTGAACGCAGGCTGATCTATAACCTGCCATTTTTTAATAATGATCCCTATGTCGCGTTTTCAAGCTTCGAGGATAATATATTTCAAAAAGGATACGGGTTGGATGGGTCTCTTTTTGCGGGACCAATTTTCAGAACCTGGACAATTCGAGAAAGGTTTATAAATAAAACAGAATATTCCGGGAAATATTACAATGAAACCCTGCCTGATTCAACAGAACAGTTCCTATTATCAGATACAGTTGACGGCGCAATAAATATTTTAAAAAGTCTGGATAAGCCTTCATTAGTTTATATCCATTTCTTTCCGCCTCACGATCCTTATCGCCCGACATATGAATTCAAAGATTATTTTGCAAAAACACCTGAGACACTGGTAAAAAAACCGGTTCATTATTTATCTGATGAAAAAAATTCTTACGGCTTATTATTATCCAGAAATCAAACCTACGATGAATATCTTGCAACCTGGGATGCAGAGGTTTCCAGGCTTTACCAATTTATTGATCAATCCGGATTCAGGGATAAAAGTTATATTTTCCTGACATCAGATCATGGAGATCGGAAGAGCACACGTCTGAACTCCAGTCACCTGAAGCTAACTCG
>CAZBRI010000332.1:0-4172 GCA_964494055.1 uncultured Anaerolinea sp. | reverse complement strand
TGCGAGTTTTAGTAATTTCTGATATTCATGCAAATATTGCAGCACTCGATGCTGGATTGTCGGATGCCGGGGATGTTGATGCAACCTGGTGCCTGGGTGATATTGTGGGCTATGGTCCGGATCCCAACCAGGTGATTGAGCGGTTAAAAGGTATCAGTAATTTCACCTGTATTCTTGGCAACCATGATGTTGCTGTTCTCGGGCAGATGGATTCGGCTGTTTTTAATACCGAAGCCCGAAAATCATTGCTATGGCAAAAACAAAATGTTTCGGCAGATAATCTGGCTTACCTGGAAACACTTCCAAAAGAGTGCCTGATCCGTGAAAATGTGACGATGGCACATGGCAGCCCGCGGGACCCGGTTTGGGAATATATATTGAACACTCTATCAGCCAGGCTCAATTTTGATTCTTTCAGCACACCTTATTGTTTCGTCGGCCACACACATTTACAAACGTTATTTCACCTTGAGATTGAGAGAGATCTTGTTTCACAATATGAAACAAGGCATGGTTCTCACATGCAGCTGAAACCGAGGGCCATCATCAATCCTGGCAGCGTTGGTCAGCCTCGGGATAGAGATCCAAGGTCTGCTTATGGAATATTTCACCCGCAAACTTCTGTTTGGGAGCCAAGGCGGGTCTCGTACGACATTGCCTCTGTACAGGCCAGGATTCGTTCTTCAGGTCTTCCTGAAAAACATGCACTCCGTCTTGCTGAAGGCTGGTGATGAGGTTGAAGGGCACTGATCAATGTGCCCTTTTTTATTGGAACATTTAGCTGTCAGATTACGTCAAAGGGGCAGATAGAATAATCATAAAGAAATTATCAATGAGGCGCATCATGAAAAAAAATATCTGGATATTATTTATTGCAATCTTTCTTCTTTCAGCCTGTGGTGCTGGAGCAAATTCAGAATCGGTTTCCATTGCTCCGGCAGCCGGTGCACCAGAAATGCAGAAGGGCGGGCCGGCACCCATGCCCGGGGTTTCATCTGCCCCGCCAGCAGCTCCATCTGTATCAGATGCTGTTTCTCCTGCGGCGGTAAATACAGGGCAGGTCTCATCGAACAACTCAGTACAACGCAGGATAGTGATTCAGAATGCTGATCTGGCCATTGTTGTCACTGATCCACAGGCTAAATTGGCGGAGATCACCAAACTGGCCGAACGGCTGGGCGGGTACGTTGTCTCCTCGAATATGTCCCAGGTAACGATTGGTGAAAATGGCAAAGTTCCTGAAGGAAGCGTCAGTATTCGTGTACCGGCGAAAAACCTGGATACTGCCCTGGCTGAGATTAAAACAAATATTGTTGAAGTTCAATCTGAGAACCGGACAGGTCAGGATGTGACAGACCAATATGTGGATCTGCAATCCCAGCTGAAGGCGAAAGAAGCTGCGGCGGTTAAGTTGTATGAAATCATGGATAAAACTCAAAAAGCGGATGACACTTTATTGGTATTCAATCAGCTTACCCAGGTTCAAAGCGATATTGAAGTGCTAAAAGGTCAAATTAATTATTATGATCAGGCAGCTGCGCTTTCAGAATTGAATGTGCGATTAATTGCTGAACAATCTGCACAACCAATCGTTGTCGGCGGTTGGAAACCACAGGGTGTGGCGAAGGATGCTGTTCAGGCATTGATCGATTTCTTCCAGGGGTTTGCAAGTTTCCTGATCTGGCTGATCATTTTCGTTATCCCGACTGGTGCAGTCCTGATCTTCATGTTATCCATTCTTTGGAGACTTTTGCGCTGGTTCTGGAAAAAGGTTTTCCCAAAGCAAGCAGCTTTGCCATCAACTTCAGAAGAGAAAAAGTAAAAAAAAATAATTTCAGCCCCCGCCGAACAGCGGGGGCTGATGTTTTACAGGTATAATTTTCTGAATGGAAAAACTTTTACTCGATGCCCAGACTCTTTTCGGATTTTCACTAAATCCCAGGCAGATCAGCCAGCTCGCTATTTATGAAAAAGAGTTGATGATCTGGAATGAAAAGATGAACCTGACTGCCATCCGTGATGTTGAAGGTATCCGGGCAAAACACTTTCTTGATTCGATTTCCTGCTGCCTGGCCTGGAAAGAACATATCCCGCACCGTTTGATCGATGTTGGAACAGGCGCCGGTTTCCCCGGTTTGGTGTTGAAGATCTGTTATCCGTCATTAAAGCTGACACTTGTTGAATCGGTCGGTAAAAAAGCTAATTTTTGCTCACATATGGTGGAATTGCTGGGATTGGAAAATGTAACAATCCTCACACAGCGGGCAGAGGATACCGGCCAGGATCCGCAGCATCGAGAAAAATACGATTGGGCTGTCGGCCGCGCGGTGGCCGCCATGCCGGTGCTGGTTGAGTATTTGCTGCCGCTGGTGCGGGTTGGCGGCGGGGTTCTGGCTCAAAAAGGAGAAAGCGGTCCAGCTGAAGCAAATGAAGCGGCACATGCCTTGAAACTGCTTGGCGGTCAGCTAAAACAGGTTGTGAAAGTTGAATTACCGGGTGTTGCCGATGAAAGGTACCTGATTGTGATTGATAAAAGGGCTGGAACCCCCGCGATATATCCCAGAAAAGCCGGTACCCCTGCGAAAAAACCGCTTTCGTGAATTGTTTGTTAAAAACGGATTTTAGTAAATTCAAAATTGTGATTGGTTTCAAATTTATTAAATAAAAAAGGATGCCATGGCATCCTTAGTGGGCGCAAAGGGACTCGAACCCCTGACCTTCTCGGTGTAAGCGAGCCTCAATGACTGTCCAAATCGTCCAGCCCGTACATGTGGTGGTAAAGTACCCACTCTATCGCTACCCGTGGTGGTATGAACGTCCAATAAATGCGTATTTTCCATACCGTGTTACTGGCATCGCAGCCGGTTGCAGCAGGTATGAAGCAAGGGTGGCAAGTCTAAGTCCAATTTCGGGTTGTTAGGGTGCTTTTTTGCAGGTAGTATTCCCTTACTGATTAGTCGATGAACAATCAGTCGGAACATGATGCACGCTAAAGTGGACTTCATAGACGGCTTTTATGGCAACCTGGCCGAGGATGTACCTGGATAAAATCATGGGAATTTTCAGGAAATGAGAGCTGGAGAAACAAAGAACCTAAATCCTGTTTTTGTCAGTCCTAAATGATGTGCTAAATGATGTGCTTGTAAAATATAACAAATTAGTTATAATAGGAGTGTAGTTGATGTGGCAGATTCTTTTTTACGAAGATCATCGCAGCAAAAACCCGGTTTTGGAATTTATCAATCACCTTTCAGCAACAGATCGGGCAAAGATCAATAACATTTTTCGCTTGCTGGAGGAGTTTGGCCCGAACCTGGGTATGCCGCACTCACGTCGTATCGAAAGAAAACTATGGGAGTTGCGTCCTGGTGATAACCGGTTGTTTTACTTCCTTTACATGGATGGCAAGTTTGTCATCCTTCATGGCTTTCGGAAACAAACAATGAAAACCCCAGAAAACGAAATTGCAATTGCTAAACGCCGGATGAATGAATTATTGGAGAAATGAAATGACCCCTATTTCGGAAAAAACCTTTAAGGATTGGCAGACCGAACAAGAACAAGATTCTGAGTTTGTTGCTGCTTCACACGAACTCGAACCTGGTTATCAGGTTGCCCGGCTTCGTATCCAGCATGGCCTGACTCAGGCACAATTAGCAGAATTGGTAGGAACACACCAACCATCGATTGCCCGTTTGGAAAACGGTACAAGCGTTCCAAGCCTGTCTTTTCTTGAGCGAATTGCCAAGGCTCTGGATGTCCGAATAGAATTGCATTTCGTGTCTAGAACTTGATCGACCTCCCACTTCGAACAAGGGGCTGTCATTCTTAGGACAGCCCCTTGTTCATTTTTGTATTAGGGTGGAAAAGTGTAAACAAAAATATCTTGATTACCAAATGTAAATCCTTATTGATTACATTTGACACATGATTTTCTACAAAAAAACCTTATCATCGACTCATCAAATCAGGGCGGAAATTATGCCAGCTGGTAATCTGTGTCGTTGGACCAAATGGTAAATCCTTGAGATAGAAACTTATCATCCTGCTAAAACAAATAATGAATTTTTTTTGGCCAGGTTGATAATAGGAAAAAATATGAAAAAACTTATCTTTGGTGTTTTATTCGGAATACTCCTCTTAAATGCTTGCGCGTCACCTGTCCCAACCAC
>CAZBRI010000331.1:0-4175 GCA_964494055.1 uncultured Anaerolinea sp. | reverse complement strand
GCTCAAGGTACTCAGGCAGCGAGGGTATCATTTTGGGGTTCTTTCGAACGGGACCGAGTCATTTGCTGAGTACCTGGAACAGTTGGGCTTGAGCCAGTATTTTGACCTGGTGCTGTTTGCCGGCGAAGCCGATGTTTACAAGCCGGATCCGGCGGTGTTTCGTTACCTGCTGAAGAAGGCCGGCGCTGCAGCGGAAGAATCAATGTATGTGGGTGATAATTATTATGCTGATGTGCTGGGTTCAAGGGCGGCGGGTTTAACCCCGGTGCTGTTGGATAAATTCGGAATATTTGAAGAGCCTGGTTGCGCCGTGATCACTGAGCATGAGCAGATACTTGGGCTGCTTCCCGGGTGATGAAGGCTTATTGTTCGAAAATTAATGGATAGGTTCGTGACATTAACCCCATGGAATGGATTATTTTATAGTTTTGCTGCAATTTCTATACGGTAAAAATCCATTTGAGGGGAAGTACGGTTATTTCTTTATTAACATTTTAGACCCAAATAAATGCTTTTCATCTTAGCGTTCTTTGCAGTTTTGCGACAGACGGGCTTCTTTTGCCTCATAGAGAGATGGAAATGGGTAAAAAGGTGATGATTGGTTTTCGGGGGGTTGTCCAGCTGGACCCCCTCCCAGCCTCCCCCATTTTCACAGACCGAAAATGGGGGAGGGGTCTTTATGAAAACAATGGATGTTATAATGTAACTACAATTGTGACTACAATTAGAAAGAGGTGATTATGGTTACAGTAGGAATTCGAGAATTGAAGCAGCACGCCAGCGAATTGATCCAGATGGTCCGGAAAACTCAAAGGGAAGTTACGGTAACATATCACGGTAAGGTTGTTGCCAGGCTTATACCGGCTGAACAAATAACCAACTTAAATGAAAGAGAAGCATGGGATCAGCTTGACCAGCTGGCAGCCGAGATTGGCGCAAGCTGGCCGAAAGGATTATCAGCGGCCGAGGCTGTCTCAGAATCCAGGCGGTGAGTATGCTTGTGACAGATGCCAGCATTTGGGTTTCACGCCTGTATCCTGGAGATTTTTTTCACAGGCAGGTGACTCTCTGGATGGCTTCATGCCGAAGTGAAAATATTGAATTTGTTGCGCCATCCCTGCTGCTGGCAGAAATTGGCGGCGCGATCAGCCGCCGCACAGGCGATCCTTCACTCGCCCTGCGCGCCATCGAACAGGTGAAAAACCTGCCCGGGCTGCGTTTATTGGAAATGGAACACTCACTGGCAGAAATCGCTGCCAGCCTGGCCGCAGAGCTGGGGCTGAGAGGTACTGACTCAGTTTACGCAGCAGCCGCCTACCGGCTAAATCTGCCGCTGGCCACCCTGGACGCAGATCAAAAAAACCGGGCCAAAACCATCATTGAGATTATTGAATTACCTTGAACACAGCAAACCATTAAATAAAACACCAGATAAAAATCAAAACACCTGGAGGAATAAATGGCCTGGGAACGAAAAGTAAGCCGCAATGTGAGGGTTCGCAACGAGCAGATCAGGGGACAGCTGGCGAGGCTGCTGCTGGCAATTTCAAAAGCCGGCGGGGGTGTGGGTGATATCAACATGCTGACGGAAACCTCGCGGCACGTGGTGCGCGACATCACCATCTACACGGATGACATGCAGCAGCTGGAAACTGTGCTGCAGGCCATGCGCGACGAAGAAGGCACGGTGGTGATGGATGTGCGCGATGAGGTGCTGGAACTGCATCTCAAGGGTAAGATCGCCATCCGCTCGCGCTACCCGATCGACTCGATGGCTACATTGCGCAAGGTCTACACCCCTGGGGTGGCCGAGGTGTGCCTGAAGATTGCCAAAGACCCATCCGCCGCACGCCTATACACATCCACCAGCCATATGGTAGCCATCGTCACCGACGGGACCGCCGTGCTGGGGCTGGGCGACATTGGAGCGCTGGCCGGCATGCCGGTGATGGAAGGCAAGGCCATGCTGATGGAAACCCTGGTAGGGCTTTCCGGCATTCCGATCCTGCTCAATACACGCGATACAAACGAGATCGTCGAGACAATCGTCAACATTGCCCCCACGTTTTCAGCCATACAGCTTGAAGATATTTCAGCCCCGCGCTGCTTTGAGATCGAGGAGAGGCTGCAGAAACGGCTGAGCATCCCGGTCATGCATGACGATCAGCACGGCACCGCCGTGGTCACGACCGCTGCCCTGATGGTTGTTTCACGCCGGACAGGGGTTTACCTTTCCAGCGCGAAGATCGGGCAGATCGGGCTGGGAGCGGCCGGTTTTGCCACTGCCAATATGGTCATGCGCCTGACCGGTAACCCGGTCTGGGGAGCAGACCTGAACCCGGATGCACTCAAACGCCTGGCAGCAGCCGGCGGGAAGCCATCCACCCTGGCCGAAGTGATGGCAAACTGCGACATTGTCATCTCCACCACAGGCGTCAAGGGGCTGATCAAACCGGAGATGGTGCGCAAGGGGCAGGTGATCCTGGCACTCTCCAACCCCTACCCTGAGATCGACCCGGAAGAAGCGCTGGCAAGGGGAGCAATCTTTGCCGCGGATGGTAAATCGGTCAACAATGTACTGGGCTTCCCGGGCATCTTCCGCGGGGCGGTGGATTCGTATGCCACGCATATCAGCCACGAGATGCTGCTGGCCGCCGCGCAGACCATAGCGGACATGACACAACCCGGTGAACTGGTGCCGAACGCCCTTGATAAGAAAGTTCACCATGCCGTTGCAAGGTCCGTCGCCCAAAAAGCCATCGAACAGGGCATCGCCCGGGCCGATTACGTGCCGTATACCGAAGAATAGCAAATAATGACTATCAGGGCATCCTCCATAAATACGGGGATGCCCTGATGCTGTAAATGGACTGGCAGGGCGGGGATGATTTAAATGGAAAGAATGATGATGAACAGCTGATTATCCTCTTGACAATAACTATCTCACTGGCATAATTAACAAAATGATTTGTTTTTAACTACAGTCCAGCAAATTTTTGGAGGCTTGACATGGATCAGACAATTGGAATGATTATCTTTGCTGGAATCATCGTGCTGGTGCTGATCACACTCCTGGTCAGTAACCGGCAGCGCGAGAAACTGCTGGAACAACTGGCTGAGATGGCTGGACAAAGGGGCTGGCAGTTCGAGAAAAAAGTATCAAAATTTGTAGATTGCGTGATTCGGGGGCAGTATTCGGATATCCGTTGGGAATTAAAATTCATCAACCATGAACTGGCGCATTCCGGCACGAACAGCCAGAACGCCGAAACCATCACCTGGGTCAGCACGAATGCCGCAGCCAGGGATGGGGCTGTTATTTTCTACCCCCGGTTGGGAAGGGTGCCAGCCAATGCCGCGCCAGAAAGCCTGGCGGGACTGGGCATGCTGGCCATGCAGTTATTAAATAGTTTCTTTCGCGCTTCCGGGATCGACATCTCGCGATCGGTACCGCAGAATGCGGGCACTTTAGATTTCCAGAGAAAATATATCAGCATGGCACCGGAGGGCACGAATGTCCAGGTGATCGCTTCAGCCATTGAGACACAGCTCGGTAACTGGCCGGAAACGAAATCAGCATTCAACCTGCCGGCCGTCATCATCGATGCATCAGGAGTGACAGTCCGCGTTGTACGCACCAGCACATCCACCGATTTTCAATACCGGGCAGCTGAACTGATCATCCCGATCGGGATTGCCGTTGTGAGTGTTCTGAAATAAAAACTGGCGGTACTCATCAAAAATAAACTCCCGATCCGGTGAAATAGGGTCGGGAGTTTTGATTTATTCCTGTTTGGAAATAATTACCGGCTCATTTCTGGCTGCCGGCAGCAACAAGCTCACGCAGCAGCATGCCAAGGCGGGTGGTGCCTTCTCGGATAACCTCAGGAGAGCTGTAGGAGAAGTTCAGGCGCATGGTGTTCTGACCGCCGCCGTTGGGGTGGAATGCTCCGCCGGGTACAAAGGCCACCTTGCGGTCAATGGCGGTGCGGATGATTTCGGTGGTATCCATGTTTTTGGGCAGCACACCCCACAGGAACATACCGCCGGCCGGTTTGGTCCAGCTGGTACCGGCAGGCCAGATCTCTTCCATCGTCTCCAGCATCACATCCCGGCGTTCTTTATAGACCTTACGGATGGTCTTGACATGTTCATCCAGGAAACCGCCCTTGCCC
>CAZBRI010000330.1:0-4186 GCA_964494055.1 uncultured Anaerolinea sp. | reverse complement strand
ATAGCTTCAGGTGACTGGAGTTCAGACGTGTGCTCTTCCGATCTGGGTAATATCCCGGATAAACACACTGCAGCGGGCAGACCCGTTTACATCCAGGTAGGAGGCTGAACCAGCTTCAATTGAAAACCTTGACCCATCTTTACGGATACCGGTCATCTCACCGGAATACAGTTCTTTTTGATTGCCGGTGAGATTTTTTCTGCCATCACCTTGTTCATATTCCAGGAGGGATGGAACAGTGAAGCCGATCAGTTCAGATTCCGAAAAACCGAACATGCTGGCCGCTGATATATTAGCATCCATGATGGTCCCGGTGGATGTGCATATTAGTATGGCATCCATCGACGTTCTGTAGATCAGGCGGGTATTTTCTTCATTGATCTGCTGGGCAAGTTCAGACTGTTTTCTGCTGTTGATATCCACCAGCAGGCAGGCCAGGTTTTGTGTCTTCCCGGCATTGTCCAGGATCGGCATGATGCGGCACAGGAACCAGTGATAAGTCCAGTCTGCACCGCGCACCCGTATTTCGATTTCAAAGACTTCCTTTTCTGACGGCCGGTTACCCCATTCCATGGCTGCCAGCGACAGGTCTTCCGGGTGGATGGTGTTTGAAAAGTCAACATGGTTGATATTTGATTTATTGATTCCGAGGTAACTGGTTACTTCCTGGTTCCAATAAACGATACTGCCGCCGGGTTCCAGCAGCACAACAAAGCCCGGAAATGAATCGAGCATCAAGCGCAGATTACCGTCGGAGGCAGGGAAATTGCGGGTTGAACTATTCGTTTCACCGGCAGTTTTATCAAAGCCCGGGCCGGGTGTTAAATCCCTTATCGATAAAACAAGCATGTCACCGGAGGCGTGCTGCAGCAGGCTGGGGGTAATTTCAACATCCATCACCTGCCTGCCGGCTGTGACATGACGGTCCTTCAGAACCTGGTACCTGCCGCCTGGGAGCCGGGTAAATGCGGCAGGTTCGGGGGCAGGCTGAAAGACTGCCAGATCACTTACTCCCCGTTTTGTGATTTCTTCCAGTTTGAGACCATAAAATTCACAGGCTGCGTGGTTTGCATAAAGAATGCGGCCGGATTTTGGGTCAATTACCAGTTGAATCGAAGGAATGCTGCCAAAATATAATTCCAGGTCATTCCGAAAATTGCCCGGTAATACACCTGCCGCAGAGTTCTTTAATTTTGCAGCTGCCATTTCTTGATCATCAATAAAAATTCTTCAAACGCAATGGATGTGGAGTATAGATATAAAAATCTGATTAAATCGATCTGCCTAAATTCATATTGAGAATTGCTGCCTGTTTTTATTGCAGGTACTCTGACACCACCCGCATTAATTCTGCCGGTCTGCTCATATGCGGAAAGTGGCCCCTCGCCTCAATCTGCCGCAGCTGACTGTTTGGTATGACCGAGTGCATATATTCCGCCACAGACTGAGGTACAACCAGGTCATCCTTCATTTGAAGCAGAAGAACAGGCAGGTTAATTTTCGTAATATCGCTCCGGTGATCAGAGAGGAAGATGATGCGTGCCAGCGCCAGTGAAATATCCGGGCGCATGGTGGTGAGGCTGTGTAAAAACTCTACTTCCATCGCGGGTGTTTCCGGAGAATTCATGGCTGCCGGTGAGAAGCCCTGTGCCCAGGCTGCATAATTCATTCCCATGGCTGTAAAGATCGAATCCAGGGTGGGTTGGTCGAAACCGCCCAGGTAATCGGCGTCATTCAGGTAACGCGGTGAGGCGCCGATAAATACCATTTTCGAGAATAAATCGGGGCGCTGATTACTTGCGATGGCTGCGATCATGCTGCTGACAGAATGACAGAGCATGACCGATGATTTAATGCCAAGCGTGTCACAGATAGTGATCAGGTCTTCCGCGTAGGCGTTCAGATTTTTATAATGGTTAAAATTATAGCTGGCGTAGTCGGATGCCCCGCAGCCCATCCAGTCAAAAAGGACGATGCGGTAACGGTCCTTGAAGGCAGGCGTGATAAAGCGCCAGGCGTTCTGTTCACTCCCGTAACCATGAGCCATGATAAGGGTTTCTTTTGCCATGGGGTTGCCCTGCAGGTGCACGTTAAATGTTTTCAGTACGCTGGCGGCCATAATTTATTCCTCTTGGTGAATAGGTAAGCTATTGATAAATTGTGTTGTGTTTTATGCTCGGGTGATTATATAATAAATTTGGTCTTTCACCTATACCAATTTTGATAAATCAGGCTGGGGTTTTTTACGAGACAGGGAGAAGTTGTTTGGGCTGGTTAATCCGCGCCTTTTAGCATGGTATTTCTTTTTCACCCTGTCTTTACGCTGAGGGATAATTTCCCCTGCTCATCTTTCAGCAATCCTGGAACAGCCTCCCGCTGATCTCAATCGGCGGCGGCCGGGTTGAGGCATGCAGGCCGGGCTGGCAGAAACGCCGGGAAGGATCAATTCATTTGGATTTCTATACTTTAAAGTGGGGTAGAATCAAGGATATAAGGGCGATTTTTACCTGGTAAATGCGCCGAATTGAGCAAGTCCCGGGAGGTTTTTTTTTATGTTTGGGTTCATGAATCATGTGGTTAATCCGATTATCATATTTTTGCTGCGCGGTCCGTTTAGAAAGTCATGGGGTGCCGGCATGCTGGTTCTGACGTATCACGGCCGGAAGTCCGGCAAGGCTTATTCATTGCCGGTCAATTATTTCCAGGACGGCGGGGATATTATCATCATTCCCGGGCAGCCAGAGGCTAAAAAATGGTGGAGGAATATTCGCGGCGGGGCAAATGTGAGTGTCTCGCTTAGAGGCGAAGAAAAATCAGGCCAGGCACAGCTGTGGGAAGCCCCCGGTCAGCTGGACCTGATCTCGTCTGCTCTGCTAAAGCAGGTGACAAAGTTTCCGAATTTTGCCCCAATGTACGGGGTAAAGACCGGTGACAATAAGGTGATCACCAGTGATGCAGTCAGAAAGGCCGCCGAGACCCTGGTCGTTGTGAAAATAACCCTGGGTTAAAAGTATTACCGAATTCACTGGTGCAGATGATATTTATTCATCGCGAGTGAATTGCTACCTCACAGGAGTGCACGCTCGCCGTAAAACGTTCCGAATCACTTCACGGAAATGATATGTTTTTTGGAGAAAATAATGTAATATTTTCCTCCCCCAAAAAAATCCGTACTTTGGATTTTTTTGGGGGAGGCTAGGAGGGGGTCCGCACTTTTTCTTCTTCTGTGCAGGCAAAATTTCAATATCTCGTGGTGCTCCTCCTCACAGCCTCATTCCCTGTCAGAATTAGAAAAGACCTCATCGAAGAGACGGTCTTGATTTACCTTTTCATGATAACTGCTGACGCGGTTGCGGCCGTTATTTTTGGCAAAATACATCGCAGTATCAGCATTTTTGACCAGGCTGTCCACCGTCAACCCATCATGCGGGTAAACAGCCAGACCGACCGAGATTGTGGCATGCAGACCGATCGGACCGTAGCTGCCATTATTAAATTCCGACCGCAATACTTCAGCCCGGTTCAATCCATCAGACCGAGTGGCACCCGGCAGGATCACCACAAACTCCTCCCCGCCAAACCGGCAGGCGATATCGCTTTCGCGGATATTCAGCTTCAGCTGACTGCTGAGCGCGATCAGCACCTGGTCGCCGGCATCATGCCCGAATTGATCATTGAACTGCTTGAAATGATCAATATCCAGAACCAGCACGCTGACCTCTGACCTGTCCCTTTCAGCGCGCTGAAGCTCTCTCAATAAGCTGTCATTCATAAAACGCCGGTTATAAAGACCGGTCAGGGCATCACGGGTTGCCTGCTCCACCAGCAGCTCCTGCATGGCACGGTTGGCCTCAGCCTGTTTCTCCAGGCGCGAATTGGTCTGCCGCAGCATCTCCTCCATCCGTTTGCGCTCGGTTATATCCACTGTCGTACCGACCACCCGCAAAGCGTGCCCGGACTCATCCCGCTGCACAGCCTTGCCGCGGCACAATATCCATTTCCATTCAGCACTTTTTGTCAGCAGCCGGTATTCAACATCAAAGCTGTCGTATTGATTTTCAACCAGACCCTGGTCAGTTTTATTAACCAGCAGGCGGTCATCCGGGTGCAAAATGGATTGAAAGCCGCCATTCTCGGGCGGGAGATCGGAAGAGCGTCGTGTAGGGAAAGAGTGTTCAGAGCCGTG
>CAZBRI010000329.1:0-4198 GCA_964494055.1 uncultured Anaerolinea sp. | reverse complement strand
TACACGGCTCTGAACACTCTTTCCCTACACGACGCTCTTCCGATCTGGAGCTGATTTTGCGGCTTCAGTAGTCGGCGGTATTCAGAATGTTTCAGCAAAAGTAATTGGAAATGTGAACGATTTTACGAACGGTGTTACAAATGTTACTAATCCCGTACCGAAAACAAGCAGCTCTGGCGGAAGATCCGGCGGAGGATGCGCATGTGCTTGTGCCGGCTGTGCGTGTGCCTGTGCCGGCGGCGGAAGGTAAGCAGACTCACCAATTGTGAGGAAATTCAATGACATTATTTACCAATATTAAGAATGTATTCTCCAAGCAAAATTTATTCTGGATTAATGGTCAAAAAGAGGAACAAAGCAATTTAATTTCAATTTATCGTTATCCTATAAATTCATCCAGTAATTCAGGCAGCATTCACATTCGCTTTAATCAAGATGGCAGCGGTTCGCTATTAATAAATGCAAACCAGGTGTTTCATTTGAATCAAACTGCTGCATTTATGGCATTTTTGATACTGGAAAAGAAAACGGATAATGAAATTCAGCAGCTTGCTAGATTGCGTTTTGGGGATGACAGAATAAATGTATTGGATGACCTGAAAATAATTAGAAATCAAATTGCTGCTATTTCAGAATCGGATATATTTTGCCCTATTCATGATCTTGAAATGGATTCAATAGCCCCATTCAGTATGCAGCCTTCTGCTCCGTATCGAATGGACCTGGCGTTAACTTATCGATGCAATAATAATTGCACTCATTGTTATAATGCCCGGCCTCGCGATTTTACTGAAATGTCAACAGGGGATTGGTTCAAAGTGATTGATAAAACCTGGGAAATTGGCATCCCGCACATTATCTTTACTGGAGGAGAACCAACCTTACGCAGCGACCTCCCGGAGTTAATTCGTTATGCCAATAATAAAGGTCAGATCACTGGTATTAATTCAAATGGGAGAAGGATGGCTGACCCGGATTACGTGGAATTATTGGCCAAAGCTGGTCTGGATCATGTACAAATTACATTTGAGTCTGTGGACAAGATTATTCATAACCGGATGGTTAATTCAGGGGCTTATGACCAAACACTTACCGGTATAAAAAATTGTGTTTCCAGTTCCCTTTATCTTATGACTAATACGACCATGTTACTGGATAATGTCAATACTATTCCAGAAACTATCGATTTTTTAGCTGGAATCGGTGTTAAAACTGTAGGTTTGAATTCCTTAATCCATTCAGGGAAAGGTTCAACAGTGGGGACGGGACTTCACGAAAACACACTCGTTGGACTTCTTGACTCAGCAAAGCAAAGGACACAGGAAAATGGACAACGGTTGATATGGTATACCCCGACGCAGTATTGCGGATTTGATCCTCAATCTCTCGACTTTGGTGTTAAAGGGTGCACTGCAGCTTTGTATAACATGTGTATTGAACCAAATGGAGATGTATTACCATGCCAATCATATTACAAATCTTTAGGAAATATATTACTTGATGATTGGAATATGATCTGGAATCATCCATTATCCATTAATCTCAGGAATCGGTCTGATATCCCTGATAAATGCGGCAGCTGCAATCTTCTGGCTGAATGCGGCGGAGGATGCCCGCTTCAATTCGATCAGAAAAACATTGATTATTGAGGAAAATTATGAACAATTGGATAAATGAATTTTCTGCAGCCATCACTGTCTGCGATAAAGATGGAATTATTTTGGAGATGAATGAGAAAGCACAAAAAACATTTGAAAAGGATGGCGGTCAAGAATTGATTGGTCAAAATTTATTTAATTGCCATCCGGAAAATGCAAAGGAAAAAGTAATAAATTTACTGAGCAGGCAGGAGAAAAATGTATATACTATCGAAAAAAACGGGATCAAAAAGCTGATATATCAGTCTCCCTGGATGGATAACGGTGAATACGCTGGATTTGTTGAAATTTCGATGGAAATTCCAATGGATATGCCCCATTTTATTAGATCTTGAATGTTTAAAATCAAAGGACTTATCTGAGGTGATGAAATGAATATAACCGATATTTTTACTAAATTCATATTACCTGTAAAAAAGCTCCCAGGAGGAAACTATGTTAAAAATGACACTCAATCCGATGGCCGGCCGTATAGATCGCATCTTCGGATCAGACCGGATGGCGATGGTATATTTATTTTAAATGCATCGACCATCAGTATTTTGAATTCAACTGCCGCTGAATATGCTTATCACTATATTAATAATGATTCAGCAGAGAAGGCAGCCAATGAAATCAGCAAGCGATACAGGATCAGTAAATTAACGGCCCGGCGGGATTATCTTGAATTTATTGAAAAAATCCATGGATTAATTGAACAACCTGATTTAGATCCAATATCGAATTTTGGTTTCCAGTCATCAATTTCGAGCGGAATATCAATGGATTCACCGCTGAGAATGGATTGTGCAATAACTTATGATCTGCCTGATGATGAAATGGCAGAATTTTCACCTAAAAAAAGAGTGACAAAAGAATTATCGACTCCAGAATGGAAATCAGTAATTGATAAATCCTGGGCTGCAGGTGTTCCTCACTTGATTTTTACTGGAGGGGAAGCTACGTTAAGGCCTGATTTGAGCGAATTATTGCAAAAAGCGGAGATGAACGGGCAGGTAACCGGTCTTTTGACAAATGGTAAGAAATTTGTTGAAAAAAACTATTTACTATCATTATTAGAATCCGGGCTGGATCATATAACCACCATCCTGCCTGGAACCTTGGAACTAGATTTGAAATCCATCCAAAATGTAATATTAGAAGATATATATTTTACAGTGCACGCGACTATAAATACTAAGAATAAAAATAAAATGGTGGAAAATCTTAAACTTCTTGATGAAAATGGTGTAAAAAATATCTCACTAAGTATTTATCAAGGTGAAAACCGTGAATTATTAAAAGAATTATCTGAGATGGCTTATGGCATGAATTTCCACATTTCAGCCGGACTACCTGTTCCATATTCTGAATCCAACCCTGCGTCTGTTGAAGACAAAGATGAAATTAATTTAACGGATGCTAACGCTCTTTATGTTGAACCGGATGGTGATGTGTTGAGTTACCAGGGTTTATACAATAATATTTTAGGAAACATACTCACTGATAATATTGAATTAATGTTCAAAAAATCTAAGGAAAATTAATTCTTTTTGATAATTTATCTTTAGAATAATGATTAAAAATTGAACTCTATTTATAGGATGGTATGGCTACAATCACCCTTTTTGTATCAGTGATATTTTGATTAAGGATTATTACCATACAAGGGGTTACACGGTCAAAAAATTGATTGATATCCTTTTGTTGGTACAGCTTTAATGATTCAACTTTATATTTCAATTGGTCAGAATTATTCATTAATAATAAAATTTCATCTCCCTTAACTGCAGTCTTAAAAACTGCATCCAGCTGTTTACTCCAAGGAAGGGAAATCATCCTGCAAATTTCAGTACCCTGAAGCCACTCAGCTTCTTTTGGTTCCCATTTTCCGTTATTAATTTTCCCTGTCACGAGATTCAATTTCCATCCGCCTGAAAATTGGAGACCAATCGGGATCGGGGCATTTATCGCTGTTGGGGTAGAAATTATCGGGGTTTGAACTGTAGACGATGGAGGAATCACGGCAGCAATGATAAGAATTATCAATATGATCGTAATTAATCCGAGTAAAGCTGTTGAGATTTTAATTAATGGACTGGATTGCTGGAAATCTTTAATGAGTTGAATAAAAAATGGATATTTTATTTCCTCTGGTGTAATTTCTGGAAAATCAAGACTTTCCTTTAGTTCCTGCATACGGTTTTCTGAATCAATCCAATCATCACTGAATTCGACGGTTGGGATTTCTGCCTGAATTTGATCAGATTTTGCAGAAATAGATTCCCTGTGATGGACCCGGTTGAAATAATCGATAAGAAATTGAATTTTCTCATCGGTGTCTTCGCCAGGGGTTAACTTCCAGTTTATACCCATGGCTTTTGCGATAGGTATTATTTCACTGTCAGTCATAACCGATGAAATCATTATCCGAATTGATTCAGCGGGGACACTTCCATTCTTAATGTTTTCTGCCAATGAATGGGAATATGTATCTTTTTGTTCAGCGGAATTCTCTACAACAAAAGGTGGAATAATCACAGGATCATTTATATTTCCAT
>CAZBRI010000328.1:0-4208 GCA_964494055.1 uncultured Anaerolinea sp. | reverse complement strand
AATTGAAGGTAGCTTGTTTCCGGAGTAAATCGCCCGGCGACCTTGACCCCATCCCTGAAAAGATGAGGAAGTCAAGATGTTCTTTTATGAATTTTTTTCGATAAAGCCTTTCACAAAATTCCACCATCGGGGCGGCGGATGCTGTTTTGACCAGGGATGCATATTCATGTGATACGGTTTATATCTTTTTCTCGTCACTTCACTTTGACTATTAAAAATTAATTCTAACATATGGAATGCAGAAAAAATCCGTGTATACTTGTTCTTTACACGTAAAATAAATTACTGAATGAGATCATGATGAACGAAAAAGTTGACCTGGAATTCGATACAATTTCACAGGCGTTGAGGCTTGTGAATTTTCCCTATGTTGAACTGGTGATCGGGGTGGCAGAAGGCGGTGTCGTACCGGCTTCTTTAATTGCACACCAATTGAACCTGCCGCTGCAGCTGCTTAAGATCAATTACCGGGCAGCTGATAATTCCCCACAAGGACCGGAACCAACACTACTTTTAGAGCCGCCGGCTTTGCCGGATCAACGCAGAATTCTGCTGGTAGATGATGTGAGTGTCAGCGGGAAAACACTTGAACTTGCCAGGAGTATTTTGAAAAATAACCAGGTAATCACATTCACTTTAAAAGGCCAGGCTGATATTGTTCTTTTTCCAGATATCAGTGCCTGTGTAAACTGGCCGTGGAAAATTAATTCGTAATAACTTTTATGTTCTGAGCAGCATTCCAGGTTTCAGAAGGAGATAAAATAACGGGTTTTGCCGCTGAAGCTGATTCGATACAGACAAACTTTAAGAAACCATCAGGCAGCATATCTCCCAGCCGGGCACATTTTTCCGTACCCGGGTTCCAGATGACCGCATCCCGGAATCCTGGCTGCTGAGAATTGGATCGTAATGCCGAACTGATCAGCAGCTTCCGGCTGCCATCGTGCAGGGTTATGGTTTCATGGACATCCTGGTAGATTCTGTCCACTTCAGCCGTAAAATTAACGTTCTCAAAGGCATCCAGCTCCAGCTTATCGCCGTTGGCCGAATCACGATATTGCAGCCCTTTCAATCCTGTTACAAATGCCCTTGTGGAATCTTCAACCGAGAAATAAGTATGAAGTGCGGATGTAAAAGAAAACGGGGCACTACCACAATTAAGCAGACTGAGCTCAAGCGATAGCTCACCATCACTGATCTGAATGTGATAATCCAATTTAAATTGATGCGGCCAGGCAGCCAGTGTCTGCTGATTGTCTGAGAGGGATAATGTGACTTCACCAGGCTGAAGATCAACAACCTGCCAGTATTGGGTTCGGGCAAAGCCATGCTTGGAAAGCGGGCCTAACCCGGCAAATTGCGGGAAAATGACCGGCACACCGCCTCGAATGGCAGCACCGTCCCGGAATTCTGCTTTGGGACTGAGAAATAATTGTTCAATCCCATAGGACGTTTTCCATGAGAGCACATGAGCTGCGTATGGGGAAATTCGAACAACATCCCCCTGCAGTGAGGATATTTGGATAATATTTGCAGCCTCTTGATCAATTGCTTTTTCCATATTAATACCAATCACTTTCTATAATGTTTTGTTTCAGTTTAACATAATAATATAGTGAATTTGATTTATTGCCTGCAATAAAATACAACATATACTATTACAAGGAATTGAAGAAAAAGATCGCGGAATAAAATATAAATTCAGCTACACGAATTATGCAGAGTTTCGGTTATCTCACTTACAGCTGAATAAACCTGGCTTGAAAGAGGCTGGAATGGTTCATTTTGTTCAGCCTGGATTCCAAGTAAATACACTTCACACTTCAAATCCTGACTGAGGTAATCTGCAAGGATAGAGATGGGCAGGCTGTGTGAGGAAGCACTCATCCCGCTGACCATTTTGAAGGGGATCCAGGCGATAAATCCCGGTTTGGCATTCATATTAACAGCATCGATGAAGATGATCACTTTTGGAGAAAAACTTCGCAGTGTACCCGTAATATTTTCAGGAAATTGACCTGCATCCAGAACCTGAATATTTAATATTTTTTTTTGTTCGAACGCTGAAATTAAATTCCTGGCAATAATGACACCAGCAGCATCATCTCCATTAAACTCATTACCTATTCCCACTACGGATACACGTTTTTTTATCCCTTTACTTTCGATCTGGTCATGCTCCAGGATCTGTTTGAGTTCGGTTTGCCAGGAATTGTTCAATGTCTGCGTCCGCTCCGTAATATATCTCAAACGCCTGCTTCGTCTGCGAAGCAAGCTCCCAATCTTCATTGGACATGCTCATGCATTTTGGTTTACAGTTTGCAGCACACTGTCCGCAATAGATACATCTATCGACATGATAGATCACAACAAATTTTTTCGCAGCACGATCCAGTGTGACAAGCTCGATGGCATTTGAAGGACAGTCTTTTACACATAATGAACACCCGGTGCAGGCAGACGGGTTGTAAAATAATTTACTGCGAAACCGGTCAGATGTGATAATTTTTTCTGCCGGATAAAGCTGGGTGGCAGGTTTTTTAAAAAACGATTCTACAACATCCTGAAACATCGTACCTATTCTCATAAATAGCTACCTTTTAAAACGATCATCACCAGGATCTGGGCGAGGACCAGGATGGCTCCGAAGCGCCACCATAAACCCACTGTTTGATCGATTCGTAAACGTGTCATGACAGATTGAAGGACCGCCATAATCAATAATAAACCAATTGTCTTGATAAAGAAGAAGCCAATCCCGTTCAAACCGCCGAGGTAAAACGAGGCTACCAGGGTCAGTCCGACGACCAGTTCAACTGACTTACCAAGGTTGAATAGCCCGAGGCCTCTTCCACTGTATTCAGTAAGTGCGCCGGCTACAATTTCAGTCTCAGCTTCAGGCGCATCAAACGGCGGCAGCTCAAGCTTACCCATCAGGCCGATCAGTGCGACGATAAAACCGACAGGCTGGGAAAAAATCATCCAATGACTGGCTGCATAGGTATTGATTGTACTGCATTCCCAGCTGCCGGCGGCGAGGGCCGGACCCAAAAGCGCCAGAAGGAATGGACCCTCATACGCGAACATCTGTGTCAGGGCACGGGTAGCACCCATCAGCGAAAAGCGGCTGTTGGTATTCCAGCCTGCCAGGCCGATGCTGATGGTCAGCAGGCTGAGCAGATAAATAGTCACAATTAAATCACCCTGGAAGCTGTGTGACGGCTGAAGTCCCATCATCGGAACATAAAGTGCAGCTGTCAGAGAACCTGATAGAGCAAAAACCGGGAGTCCGTAAAACAAAAACTGGGCTGCACTGCCGGGGCGGATTTGTTCTTTTGCAAATAACTTCAGCGTGTCTGCAAATGGCTGAAACCAGCGCGGTCCCAGCCTGTTTTGCAGCCTGGCGACCAGTTTCCGGTCAATCCATTCATATACCATCCCCATTAATATCAAAGCGAGGCCTGAAGGAAAAACAAGGATTGAGAGAATAGCAAAGATAGGGTTCATTTTTTATAGTACTCGATTCCATACTCCCTGAGCTGTTCCCAGGTCCAGGTTTTGCGCTTATCATTCCCGACAACCGTCACCATCCTGTCATTACAGGAAAAACAGGGATCCATACCGGCAATGAGCATGGGAACATCGGCCAGCTGCCTGCCAACGGCCTTTTCAAGGACTGAGACCCAGTTGCACAGGCTGGGGGTGCGTAAATGAACACGGGCTGGAGTTTCACCGCCATCGCTGCGGATGTAATATAACAGTTCGCCTCGAGGCGCTTCCACCCGGGAGATCGTTTCACCAACAGGTATTTTGCGTGGTACCCTGACAGAAAGCGGTCCTTCAGGCAGATTATCAACAATGGTACGCATTGTAAAGCAGGAGACCAGCAATTCTTCAAGACGCACAACAAAGCGGGCTTCCAGGTCACCATTTTTGCCTGTAATAGCACTGACAGGGAATTTATGATATGCCCCATACGGCGCTTCGACACGAATATCGCGCACCAAACCAGATGCCCGGGCTGTCGGGCCAAGTATTCCAAACGCTACCGCTTCTTCAAAACTGATAGTACCAACGCCCCGTGTACGTGTCAGGAAAACAGCATCAGTAGTAACCACTTCAAGATAATGACGAATGCGGGTTTCAAGATATTTCAAACCGGTGAGATCGGAAGAGCACACGTCTGAACTCCAGTCACCTGAAGCTAT